>JAJRSQ010000123.1 GCA_024278725.1 Chloroflexota bacterium | reverse complement strand
TTCAAAAATCTGGCGCTCTTTCTGTCCGCCACTTCGGTGGTGGTTTTGAGCGCCCTCCCCTTCACCCAGAAAATGACCGTTGTCGTGCTGGTGGCGCTGGTTTTCTGCCTGTCGGTCATCATTCCGGTGCTGATATATGTTTCTGCCCCGCAACGTGCCGCCGATGTGCTGGGCACATTCAAAGAAACGCTGGAACGGCACAGTCGTCCCATCGGGATTTGGCTGCCGTTGATTTTCGGCTCAATTTTTATCGCGAAAGGACTTTCCGAAATATTATGACCACAACCCCATTCATCCTCCCGTTTTCAGACATCCGCGCCGAAGATATTCCGTTGGT
This sequence comes from Chloroflexota bacterium, assembly GCA_024278725.1. GTDB lineage: Bacteria > Chloroflexota > Anaerolineae > 4572-78 > 4572-78 > JANTHQ01. The sequence goes on along the minus strand of JAJRSQ010000123.1, from coordinate 3,759 downwards.
GGGCGGCAAAGGCGCAAACCTCGGCGAAATGACGCACGCCGGCTTTCCCATCCCCCCCGGTTTTTGCCTGACAACCGCCGCCTTTCAACAATTCATGGATGCCTGCCCGGAGACCATCGAGCTGTATAAATTGCTGGATTCGGTCACCCCCGCCGATGTGGAAAAAGTGCGCACGGTGGGCGAGCAGGTGCGCAAAACTCTGATGAGCGTTCCCATCCCCGAACCGGTGGCGGCTGCCGTGCGCGAGCAGTGGCGCGCGCTGGGTGGCGAACACGCTTACGCCATCCGTTCCAGCGCCACGGCGGAAGATTTGCCCGACGCATCCTTCGCGGGACAGCAGGACACGTATTTGAACATCATCGGGGAAGATGCCTTGCTGGATGCCGTGCGCCGTTGTTGGGTCTCGCTCTTCACCGACCGCGCCATTCTGTACCGCGCCCAAAATGATTTTCCGCACCGCGAGGTGCAATTGTCGGTGGTGGTGCAGCAAATGGTCATGTCCGAAAAATCGGGAATTATGTTCACCGCCGACCCGGTGACGGGACACCGGCACACGGCTTCCATTGATGCCAGTTTCGGGCTGGGGGAAGCGCTGGTGAGCGGTATTGTCTCACCCGATTTGTACCGGGTGGACAAACGCGGTTTTAAAATCATCGAGCGGCGGATTGCCGAAAAGCTGGTCGCCATTTTTCCCGAAAAAGGGGGCGGCACGCGGGAGGAAACGCTCGCGCCGGAGCTGCAATCTCAAAGGGTGCTGTCGGATGCGGAAATTACGGCGCTGGCGAAGATGGGGCACGCCATCGAAACCCATTACGGCACGCCGCAGGACATCGAATGGGGGATGGCGGACGGGAAACTCTATCTGCTGCAATCCCGCCCCATCACGTCGCTGTATCCCATTGACGGGCTGAAATCGCCGGACGAGAGCCTGCACATCTTTTTTAGCGTGGGGCATCAGCAGATGATGACCCGCGCAATGGCGCCGCTGAGTTTGAACAGCCTTCAACTCATCATTCCGGTGGGCAGAGATTGCGACCGTCTGGAAAACGTTTTTATGCGCGCCAGCGGCGGACGCGCGTTCTTTGACCTGACCACGATGCTGCGCCATCCGATTTTGCGCCGGATAGCGTTCGGGATGATGTCGCAATTCGACGCGCTCGCGCCGGAAACGCTGCGGCTTGCCATGCAGCGCCCTGAATTTCAGCGCCCGCACGGGGTCTCAGTTTCTTTCGCCGTACTGAAAAATATCGCCGGGTTTTTCCGCAAAGTTTGGCGCGCCCTGTGGCGGCAGAATTACACGGGTTTTGTGGATACGGTCAACCGCGCCATTGATGCCCATTTGCGCGCCACAGAATCTGAATTGAATGCGCTCCCGCCGGGACGCGCGCAGATTCAAGCGATGGCGGCGCGTTTGTGTACCCTGCTCAATCCGGCAATGCTGTGGATTCCGAATTTCGTCGCCGCGGAAATTGCCAAACGGCTGATAGCCCGTCTCGGGCGCAATTGGGCAGACCCCGCCGACGTGGAAGCCATCGCATTGGGCATGGTGGGCAACGTCGTCACTGATATGAATTTGGCGGTGGGCGATTTAGCCGACCTCGCCCGCCGGTCGCCGCAGTTGGGCGCATTCTTTGATGATCTGGGGAACGACAGCCACGCATGGTTGCAAAAAGCCGCGACGCTCGACGGGAGTGCGCCATTCATGGCGGCATGGAATGATTTTCTGGCGCGGTATGGCGCGCGCGGACCATCGGAAATAGACATCACCATGCCACGCTGGTATGAAGAGCCATTGCCGCTATTGCAGGTGATTGCCGCGCAGTTGAAAAAACCGGCGGGGAGCCATCGCGCCCAGCACCAAAAATTGACGCGGGAACGCGAAGCCGCCTCAAAACGATTGCTGGCGGGCGCGCAGCGCGGGCTGTTCGGCGGGGTACGCGCTCGGATGATGAAACGGTTGCTGTACACCGTTGAACACGCCGGCGTGCTGCGTGAACATCATAAATTTTTAGCGATTCAGGTGTTGCGCATCATCAAAGAAGTGTTGAAAAAAACCGCCGCTCATCTGGTTGAAACAGGGAAATTATCGCAACCGGATGACATCTGGTTTTTGAAATGGGCGGAACTGCCGGAAATCTGGGACGACACGGACGGAAAACTCGCCGCGCAGATTCCGGCTCGCCGCGCCGCGCTGGAACGCTACCGGAAACTCACGCCGCCGTTGGTCATCACCAGTGACGGCGAAACGCCCGTCGTCCGCTACCGGGTGGATGATGCGCCGCCGGGAGCGCTGGTCGGCAATCCCGTGTCGCCGGGGGTGGTTGAAGGGACGGTGCGCGTGATTCACAACCCGCAGACAGAAACGCTCGAACCGGGGGAAATCATGGTTGCCCCCTTCACCGACCCCGGCTGGACGCCGCTCTTCATTAATGCCGGCGGGCTTATTATGGAAATCGGCGGAACAATGAACCACGGTTCGGTGGTGGCGCGGGAATACGGCATCCCCGCCGTGGTGGGCGTCCGCGATGCCACAACGTTGCTGCAATCCGGTCAGCGGGTGCGCGTGGACGGCAATCGGGGGGTGATTGAATTAATTTGAGTCCATCTGCACAACATCATTTCCACAGAGGTGAGCCTCACCGGCTCGCCTTTTTTTCATCCCAAAATTGACGAATCTCCCCGGCACGGGAATAATCCCCCTACCAATTTTTCAGCCGGAGACCTCCATGAAACGTTTGCCGCGCCCAACCAAAACATCCATTGCATTCAGCGCTGCCCTGCTGATACTGGCAACCACCCTCTTTTTCAAGCTGGCAGATGATGTCTGGTTTCGGGAAGGGTTCCGGTGGGATGCCCCGGTGATGCTCGCCATCCACCGTTTCAGTTCGCCGCCATTAGATGCGCTGGTGATGGCGCTCACCACCACCGGCGGCAGGGCATTGCCATTGATTTTTCTGGGCGTGGGGATTGTGCTGGCGCGGAAAAATCACAGACTCGAATTGGGCATACTGGGGGCATCAACGGGCGGCTCGTTCATCTTCAACACCGTGCTGAAAGCCATCTTCGAGCGCCCGCGTCCGGCGGTCTTTCCGCCCCTCGCCGTGGAGACCACCTTCAGTTTCCCCAGCGGGCATGCGATGATAGCGGTGGCGTTTTACGGACTGCTGGCAGTATTTTTGTGGCAATGGCGACAACAGGGCATCGCGGTGTTCTCGGCGGGATGGGTGTTCGTCATCGCCTTCAGCCGCATCTATTTGGGCGTGCATTATCCCAGCGATGTGCTCGGCGCGCTGGCAGTGGGGCTTTTCTGGCTGATAGTGGTGGTCTGGGCGCACCGGAGTCTGCGCGCTCGACAGTATGCCGCCTTACAGCTTTTTCAGGAATGATGGGATATTCTTATTCAATGGAATACCATCAATGTTGGAAAAATAATTTCGGAACCAAAACAAACGATGATTGAAAAAAAACCACCATCCAAAAAAACATGGCAACGCCGACTCAGCCGGGCGTTCATCCTGATTGGCGCGGCGCTCATCGCGTGGGGAGCATACGCGCCCATCAAAGACCAAATCACCCTGCTGCGCCACCGACCGCCCCCTGCCCCGCCGGTTTCCGCCACCGACGCTTCATTCATCGCCGTGGCGGGCGACGGCAACACCCTGGCAGACAACCCGCTGCAGGTGGTGATTTACCCCACCGCGACGCCATCGCCCACGGCAACCCCTCTTCCCACCGACACCCCCGTGCCGACCCCGGCAG
>JAJRSQ010000010.1 GCA_024278725.1 Chloroflexota bacterium | reverse complement strand
CCGGAACAGCAGCAAAATCGCCGAGATGAGCGTTCCGGCGTGCCCGATACCAATCCACCACACGAAGTTGACAATGGCAAATCCCCATGCCACGGGATTGTTCAAGCCCCAAATGCCGATACCTTTCACAAATAGATAACCTACACTCACCATCAGTAAATTCAGCAGCGCGAAGGAAATACTGAAGCCCACTATCCATCCGCGCGGGGTGTTTTTCATCAACACAATTTCGCTGATTTTTTTGGTTACCGATGCGTAGGTTTGCCCCGGTGCAATGACGGGTTCAGACAGTTTGATGTCCACCGGGTCTTTTATACGTTGAGTCTGTTGCATTACGCCACTCCCTCCAGTTCAGGATTGGGATTTTTTACGGAAGCCAGATAGGTGGTGCGCGGTCGAACATTCAATTCTTCCAGCAGGGTGTAATCCAGCGGGCTGGATTTCAGCTTGGAAACCGCGCTGTTCGGATCGCTGATGTCGCCGAAGGTGATGGCTTGGGTGGGGCATGTGCCCTGACACGCAGTGACAATTTCACCATCGCGGACATCGCGCCCTTCTTTTTTCGCGGTGATACGCGCGTCACTGATGCGCTGGGTACAGTACGAACATTTTTCCATAATCCCCCGGCTGCGCACGGTCACATCGGGGTTTTCCAGCATATTCAGCAATGGCGATTGGTCGAAATCGCTATATTGGAAGAAGTTGAAGCGGCGAACTTTGTACGGGCAGTTGTTGGCGCAATACCGCGTCCCGATGCACCGATTGTATACCATATCATTCAACCCTTCTTTTGAATGCAGGGTTACCTCAACCGGGCATACCGGCTCGCACGGGGCGTTTTCGCACTGCTGACACGCCAACGGCTGATGATGAACCTGTGGGTTGTCAATGTCGCCTTCATAATAGCGGTCAATCCGAATCCAGTGCATTTCGCGCCCGATTTCCACCTGATCTTTGCCCACCACGGGGATATTGTTTTCCGCCTGGCAGGCAATGGTGCAGGCATTACAGCCGATGCACGCCCCCAAATTGATGGTCATTCCCCATTTGTTGCCGTCATATTCCACCGGCGGGTACATCGAAATCGGCGCGTGCAGTTCTCCGGATTCCATTTCCTGCGCAAAGGTCGGATTGGCGATGAATTCCTCCAACGTTCCGGCACGCGCCAAATTCCGCCCTTCCATGCTCCAATGGTCTTGGACGGATGCCATCTTCTGTTTTTTCCCGCTGAGGGTGAGCCGTGCCCCCGCAATCGTCCAGAAATCTTTCGAGGAGCGCAAAGCATAACCGTTGCCGCCCACGCCATTACCCACCGAACCGGCGTCCGTGCGCCCATAGCCCAGATGCACCGTCACCGAACCGGCAGCGTGCCCGGGCAAAATCCACACCGGCACTTCCACGCTGAACTCGCCCTTTTTCACAAAAACGAGGTCGCCGTTTTCCACCTGCAACGCCTCCGCCGTGGCGGGACTCATCAACGCCGCATTATCCCACGTCAATTTCGAGAACGGGCGGGGCAATTCCTGCAACCAGCCGTTGTTCGCCCACTCGCCATCCCAAACGCTGGGGTCGGGACGGAAGTTGACCTCCAGCGCCGCATTCACCGCCGCGCCGGGCTTGGCTTTCGCAACGGCACTCTGTTTCACCGAAACGGATTTCGGTTCGGCGGCGGTGCCGGCAACCACCCCGTCATGCAACGATGTGCGCCAGAAGGTATTGAAATCGCCGTCGGCATTCGCCTGCCAATATTCTTTGACAATATCGTGGTCGGAACGAGCGTCGTTGCCTATCAGCGTATCCAGCATTTCATACGCCGATTTTCCATCGAACAACGGGGCAATCAAAGGTTGAATGAGCGTCACCGTACCATCAAAAGCGCGGGCGTCGCCCCAGCTTTCCAGATAATGGCGCGCGGGAATCATCCAATCGCTGAGTTTCGCCGTTTCATTATTGTACAATCCATGATATATCCGCGTTTTCACCTTCGCCATCAGCGTCTTGAAGCCGAGGTCGGCGGGGGCATCAAAAACGGGATTGCCCTCCAGCACCAGCAACACGTCCACTGCCCCGGCAGCCATATCCGCCGCCAATTCGGTGATGGAGGCAAGGTGATTCCCGGCATTCGTTTCCACCGGGTCGATGAATTGAACCGTTTTGCCAATGTTGCCGAGCGCGTCATTGATGGCGTATGCCAGCGCATGCACCACCGGCGGCTGATGTTCGCCCGCGACGACAATGCTCGCCCCCCGATTCGCTTTCAGGTCTTTCGCCACGGCGGAAATCCACGCTTCGGGGATGGTGGGCGTTTTCGCGTCGGGCAGGGTGGTCACCGCGTCAGAGGGTGCGGCGGCGGGCGCAACCTGCGGCACATCAATTCCCAGCGCCTTCGCCAGCGCGCGCGCATATTCTTCGATTTGCCCCGCTTTCAGCGAAAGACGATTGTCGGCGCTGCCACCGGCAAAAGTGGGGGTACTTTCGACCACATACAGCCGGTTGGTCATTTCCCCGCCGAGCGCCAACTCGTTCCGGCTCGCCATAAAATCGCGGGCGTAGCGCAAATTGCCGGGACCCGGCGCGAAGAAATCCGCATCGAGCGACAGCACCACTTTCGCTTTATCAAAACTGTACACCGGCGCAACCATTTCACCGAACGCCAGTTTCGCCCCGACAAAAACATTATCGCGGTTGATGGGGTCATATTGATGCCATTTTGCGCCGGGGAACTTCGCCAGCACCGCATTAATCCGGGCGGTCAGACTGGGGGAAGTGATGGTGCGGGTCAGCAATCGCAACCCTTTGCCATCTCCCAACGCCGATTTTAT
>JAJRSQ010000122.1 GCA_024278725.1 Chloroflexota bacterium | reverse complement strand
GAACGATTACCGGCATCTGGCGTACCAATTCGGCGAAAATCTGGTCGAAACAGTGGTGAAACGAGGGGAAGTGGTGGTATAATTTGGGCGGTCAGCGGTCAGCGGTCAGCGGTCAGCGGTCAGCGGTCAGCCGAAAGCTGAAAGCTGAAAGCTGAAAGCCGAAAGCCGAAAGCTGAAAGCCCAAAACTGAAAGCCCAAAACCAAAAACCAACGGGAGGCAAACAAAATGAACATCTCCAAACTGCTCAATCATCAGGCACAATATCGCCCCGACCATCTGGCGGTTGTGTTTGAGGATTTCCGCCTGACCTACCGTGAATTCAACGCGCGGGTCAACAAGCTGGCGAACGCGCTGCTCGATTTGGGTGTCGGCAAGGGAAGTCACGTCGCCACCATTTTGGGCAATTCGCTGGAACTGTTGGAAGTTTACTGGGCGACGGCGAAAATCGGCGCGGTTTCTGTGCCGCTCAGCCCGATGTTGCGCGGCAAAGGGTTGATAACCCTGCTCACCGATTCCGATACCGAGATTGTGTTCACCGACGCGACCTTCGCGCCGCATCTGGAGGCGGTTCGCGCGGAATTATCCGCCATCCCCGCCGACCGCTACTTTTTGGCGGACGATGCGGGCTTGCCCGGCTACCAAAATTATCATGACCTGACCGCTTCCGCCGCCGAAACCAACCCGACGGGCATCAAAATTTCCGGCGACGACCCGTACAATATCATGTACAGCAGCGGCACCACCGGCTTGCCGAAGGGTATCACCCTCAGCCATTTTGTGCGGGCGCAATATTGCACCCTGTACAGCGTGGCGTACCGCATCACCCCCGAAAGCATCATTTTGCACACCGGTTCGCTGGTTTTCAACGGCGCGTTTCTGACCATGATGCCCGCCTTCTTCCTCGGTGCAACGTACATTCTGCACCGTTCATTCAACCCGGAAGCGCTCATCGAAACGGTCGCGCGGGAGAAGGTCACTCACATCAAAATGGTGCCGTCCCAAATTGTGGCGATGCTCAATTCCCCCGCTTTCGACCCAGTGAAAATGCAATCGCTGGAGATGGTCGGCACGGTGGGCGCGCCGCTCCACATGGAACACAAAGCGCGGCTCAACGCCGCCCTGCCGGGGCGATTTTACGAGCTGTACGGGTTGACCGAAGGTTTTATGACCATTCTCGACAAAACCGATTACCCCCGCAAACCGATGTCGGTGGGGCGACCCCCCGCGTTTTTTGAAATGCGCATCGTAGATGAAAACGGCAATGATGTGCCCACGGGCGAAGTCGGCGAAATTATCGGCAAGAGTCCGCAATTGATGAGCGGCTATTACAAACGCCCCGACCTGACCGCGCAGGCGATAAAAGACGGCTGGCTCTATTCCGGCGATTTGGGCTATGTGGATGAGGACGGCTTCCTCTTTTTGGTGGACCGCAAAAAGGATATGATCATCTCCGGCGGGGTGAATGTGTACCCCAAAGATATTGAGGAACTCATCGTCACTCACCCCGCCGTGCGCGAGGCGGCGGTCTTCGGCATTCCCAGCGACAAGTGGGGCGAAACGCCACTCGCGGCGGTGATTCTCCACCCGGGGAAAAGTATCGCCCCGGATGAACTGCGCGATTGGATTAATGAGCGGGTGGAAGCCCGTTTCCAGCGCGTGCATACGGTCGTCATCCGCGATGATTTCCCCCGCAGCGCCGCCGGAAAAACCCTCAAACGCCTCATGCGCGATGAATATTGGGCAGGGCGGGAAGTGAAAATATAGCTATTGGCTATCAGCAGGCAGCTATCAGTGGTCAGCTTAAAGGCAATTTTTGAATGCGACTGCTGAAAACTAAAAACCGGAAACCAAAAACAAATGACCAATAACCAATCCCCAATCAACCAGATAATCACCCTGAACGGTGAAAGCCTGACCATTGACCAAGTTGTTGCCGTGGCGAATGGCGCAGCCGGCGACCCCGTTGTGCGGCTCACCCCCGCCGCCGAAAAAGCCGTCACCCGCGCGGCGGACGCGGTGCAAACCCTGCTGGCGCGCGGCGAAATTGCCTACGGCATCACCACCGGCTTCGGCGCGTTTAAAGACCGCATCATCTCCCCCGGCGACGTGGAGAAACTTCAGCGCAATATTCTCGCCAGCCATGCCGTCGCCGTGGGCGACCCCTTCGACCTGCCCACCACCCGCGCCATCATGCTCATTCGCGCCAATACCCTTGCGCGCGGACATTCCGGCATCCGGCTGCAAACCCTGCAAACCCTGCTCGATATGCTCAACGCGGGCGTGCATCCCGTCATCCCCCAAAAGGGTTCGCTCGGCGCGAGTGGCGATTTATCGCCGTTGGCGCATATGGGGCTGGTGCTCATCGGTGAAGGGCTGGCGGAATATCGCGGCGAAATCCTGTCCGGCGCGGAAGCGATGCGCCGCGCGGGGATTGCCCCGGTCACACTGGCGGCAAAAGAGGGGCTGGCATTGACCAACGGCACCACCATCATGACCGCCGTCGGTACGCTGGAAAGCTACCGCGCCCGATTGCTGAGCCGCATCGCGGATATCGCCGGGGCGCTGAGCCTCGAAGCGCTGCACGGCACGCCTCTCGCTTTTGACGCGCGCATCCACAATCTGCGCCCCTTCCCGCGCCAACTGAATTGCGCCAATTACATGCGCGAACTGCTGGCGGAGAGCGAGTTCACCCGTCACCACGACCCGCAAAACGTGCAGGACGCCTACACTCTGCGCTGCATCCCGCAGGTTCACGGCGCAGTGCGCGACGCCATCGCCTATGCCTGGTGGGTCTTTGAAATCGAACTCAACGCTGTCACCGACAACCCGCTCATCTTCATTGATGACGATACCGGCGAAATTGAGGTCATTTCGGGGGGAAATTTCCACGGCGAACCCCTCGCCATCGCGTTGGATTATCTGACCATGGCGATGACCGAACTGGGCAATATTTCCGAGCGGCGGGTGATGCGCCTGACCGACGAAGCGAGCAATGCCCACGTTCTGCCCGCGTTCCTCATCAAACACGGCGGGTTGAACAGCGGATTTATGATTACCCAATAGGCTGCCGCCGCGCTCGCCACTGAAAACAAAGTGCTGTCCCACCCCGCCAGCGTGGACACCATCCCCACCTCTGCTAACGTGGAAGACCACGTCAGTATGGGCGCGACGGCGGCGCTGCAAACCCGTCAGGTCATCAACAATGTGGAACAAATTTTGGCGATTGAACTGATGGCGGCGGCGCAGGGCATTGATTTTCGGCGGGAAAAATTGGGCGAAAAAGCGAAGCTGGGCAAAGGGACACAGCCCGCATATGATTTGATTCGGCGGCACGTTTCTTTCATTGAGAATGATGAAATTATGTACCCCCATCTGGAAACGATGCGCAAACTCGTCGCCGGGGCGGAGATTGTCCGCGCGGTCAACGGGCAGGTGAAAGACCGCTGGGAATTATGAGGCGCGAAACTTTGAACCTTTTTGACCACGATTTGCTCGAAAAAATAATCTCCGTGTGGCGCGCGCAGGGGCAGGAAGCCTATCTGGTGGGCGGCGCGGTGCGCGATGCGCTGCTGGGGCGGCTCGCCTTCGATGCCGACCTCGACCTGCTGGTTCCCCGCGACGCGCTGACGGTGGCGCGGCGGCTCGCCGATGCGCTCGGCGCGGCGTTTTACCCCGTTGACGCGGTGCGCGGTGTCGGGCGGGTGGTCTTCGCCGACCGCCGCTATCTCGACATCGCCGATTTTCGCGCTCCGACGCTGGCGGAGGATTTGCGCGACCGCGATTTCACCATCAACGCCATCGCCCTGAACCTGAACGATTTTTCACTGGTTGACCCCACGGGGGGGCAGGAGGATTTGCGCCGAAGAATTGTGCGCGTAGCCAGCGACCTCGCCATTCAGAATGACCCCCTCCGAGCGGTGCGCGGCGTGCGGCTGGCGCAAACGCTCGACTTTCAAATTGAAGCGGAGACCGGTGCGCTCATCTCGGCGGGGGCAGCGGAACTGCACCGCGTGTCGGCGGAACGGATGCGCGATGAGCTGCAAAAGCTGTTGGGCGCGCCATCGCCCGCCGCGGCGATGGAAATGCTGCGCCACTACGGATTGCTGGCGGAAATTCTGCCCGAAACCCCGGCGATGGTCGGCGTGAGGCAATCGCCGCCGCACCATCTGCCCGTTTGGGAACATTCTCTGCGGGTTATGGACAATTGGCGGGCGATTGCGGCGCTTGATGTACCGGAACTGGCGGAATTTCAGCCCCGTTTGACCGAGTATTTTCAAGCGGAACTCCCCGGCGTGCTCACCCGCGCCGCGCTGATGCCGTGGGTTGCTTTGCTGCACGATGCGGGCAAACCGCAGACCCAATCAGTGGACGACAAAGGGCGTATCCGCTTTTTCGGGCATGAAAAGGTGAGCGCAAAGCTCGCCGGGACGGTGATGCACCGTTTCCGTTTCAGCGAGCGGGCGACGAAATTTGTGGCGGGGACGGTGCGGCATCATATGCGCCCGTTGCTGCTGGCGAATGAGCCGGCGGTGAGCGCGCGGGCAATCCACCGTTTGCTGGCGGCGGCGGGGGATACCGTACCGGCGGTGGCAGTGTTTTCGCTGTGCGACCATCGCGCCACGTATCCGGCGAGGCAGGGGGAGGCGCAATTTTCGCGGTTGCTGGCGGTGGTTCGGCGGTTGCTGGCGGCGTATTTCGCCCCGAAGCCCGCGCGGCTGCTCTCCGGCGCGGAGGTGATGGCAGCGCTCGGCGTTTCCGAAAGCCCGAAAATCGGCGAATGGCTGCGGCGGCTGGATGAAGCGCAGGCGGTGGGGGAAATCACCACCAAAGACGAAGCGCTGGCATTTTTGAAAAAATAAGGGCATCAAAAAAGCCTCCGTGAATGACGGAGGCTTTTCGGTGTTTAAAGTGTCTTAAATGCGTTGGACGTTGACAGCAGAGGGTCCTTTTTCCCCGTCTTCAACCGAGAATTGGACTT
>JAJRSQ010000121.1 GCA_024278725.1 Chloroflexota bacterium | reverse complement strand
TTACCACAGTTTTATGTCAATGTCGAGTTCAGAGTTGTGGTACAGCCGGTGATTTTCGGCAGTATAGCACAAGATGTGGAGCAGGGGGAAAAGGGGGGCGGGAGCATGGGCGAAATCCATGCGCGAGTTTGCGCATGGGCGTGTGTGGCGTATGTTTTCACGTTTCACGTTTCACGTTTCACTATTTTATCCCCGAATGGATGAAACTCTGGATGAAGCGCCGCTGGAAGAAGAGGAAGGCAATCAGCAACGGGGCGACCACAATCAGGGTTGCCGCCGCCAATAGCGACCACCGCGCGCCGATTTCGCCCAGTTGGGTGAACCGCACCAGCCCCACCGTCAGTGGGCGGCTGGCATCGCTGTTGGTGACGACGAGGGGCCACAAGAATTCGTTCCAGTGCCAACTGGCGGAGGAAATGCCGAAGGCAATCAGCGCGGGGATGGAGGGCGGAAGGTAGATGTGGCGCACCAATTGCCACCATGAACACCCGTCGATGATGCCCGCATCCACCAAATCGCGCGGGACGCCCAGAAACGCCTGCCGCATCAAAAACGTGCCAAACGCCGAACCGAAATACGGGATGGCAATCGCCAATCGGGTGTCGAACAGCCCCAACTGGCGGATGGTGGCGAAATTCGGCGCGAGCAACGCGGTGGTGGGGATCATCATTTGCAGCAGGGTGAAAATGAAGAGCCATTTTTTGCCCACAAATCGGTAATGGGCGAAGGCGAATCCCGCCATCGTCACGGTGGCGGTTTGCACCACCAAAATCATCAGCACCACAATGATGGTGTTGATATAATATTTGCCAAACGGCGCCAGCGACCACGCCCGCCGGAAATTCTCCACGGTCAGTGTGCTGCCGAACCAAATATCGCCGTGCTGCATCGGCTCGGAAAACGGGCGGACGGAAGCGACGATTGCCCACACCAGCGGCATCGCCCAGATGACCGCCAGCGACAGCAAAATGATGATGGTGAACCAGTAGCCCAAACGCCCCAGGGTGTTTTGTTTGGCTATCATGCGCCCTCCCGTTCCGAAATGACAAAATTGGTGATGGTGAAAATCAACAGCACCGCCACAAACAGCACCGTCAGCGCGGCAGCCAAACCGATATTCTGATTTTCGAAGCGCAGTTGCCACAGGTAATACAGCAAAACCGTGCTGGCGCGGCTGGGTCCGCCGCTGGTCAGCACGAAAATGTGGTCAACGGTGCGGAAAGCATCAATGAAGGCGATGGTGCTGATGAAAACGGTGGTTCGGCGCAGCAGGGGGAAGGTGATGCGCCACAAACTTTGCCAGCCGTTCGCCCCGTCGAGCGCGGCGGCTTCGTAGACATCGGTGGGGAGGTTTTGCAGTCCCGCCAGATAAAACAGCATGTAATATCCGGCATTTTTCCACATCGCCACCAGCATGATTGCCAGCAACGCCAATCCCGGGTTTCCCGTCCAGTTTTCCGCGCCGTTGTAGCCCAGAAAACGGATGGTGCTGTTGAATAAGCCGTAATCGGGGGTGAAAAAAAACTTCCACACCGTCGCCGCGCTCACCATGGGGAGCAGGGCGGGGTGGAAAAATGCCAGCCGCGCCCAGCCAATCCCCCGCAACTTCCGATTGACCAGCAGCGCGAACAGAAAACCCAAAACAATGCTGATGGGGACGGTTCCCAGCGCGTAAATCAGCGTGTTTTTCACCACCTGATGAAAGCGGTCATCGGTGAAGAGGGAAGTGTAATTTTCCAACCCGATGAAGGTCGGTTGGCGGAAACGGGCGATATTCAACCGTTGGCGGAAAAAACTTTGGTAAATGGAAAGCAGGGTGGGCCACGCGGTGAACAACGCCACGAAGATGAGCGTCGGCAGGATGAGCAGGTATGGCAGCGGGTGGTTTCGGTTGGGTTTTAGGGTGGATGATGTGTTGCGCATAAACGGATACGGGTTCGCCGCAAATGATGCGGTGATGAAATTTCAAAGTAGGGGCGGTTTGCGACCGCCCCTACGGATTGTTACAGAAGTTATACCAAAATCGCGGGTGAAATCCTATTCACAGAACGGTTTCATTGCCGCTTCAGCGTCTTTTTGCGCGGCATCCATCGCATCTTGCGCCGACATTTCATCATTGTAGGCTTTTTGCAGATAGTCGTGGAAGATGCTGCGCACTTCGCCCAAATCTTGCAGCGAGAGTTCCGCGCCGGCATACTGCAACGCATTGAAGGCATCCATCATCTGCGGTGTTTTTTCCAGATACGCTTTCATCGCGTCGGTGTCGAAGGCGCTTTGGCGGTTGGGGATGTATCCGGTGGCGATGCTGTAATCGGCGACGAATTCCGGTTGGGTGACAAATTCGATGAATTTCCATGCGGCGTCCCGTTTTTCCTGCGGCGCACCTTTGAGGATGTAGAAGTTGCCGCCGCCGGGCACGCTGGCGAACGTTCCCGCTTCTTTGCCGGGATAGGGCATCACGCCCACGTCGAAGTTCGCCTGTTCCAGAATGCCGTTCAGGCTGCCGGACGAGTGGACAATCATTGCCGTTGCGCCACTGGCGAAGTCGGTCGGGGCGCTGGGCCAAACTGCCTGTACCCCTTTGGGCATCGCTTCATATTTGTGCGAAAGGTCGATGTAGAATTGCACGGCTTCAACCACTTTCGGGTCGTTGAATGCCACTTGGCAATCATTGTTGAAAATATTTTGCCCGTTGCCGATAGCCAGCGGTTGGAAGAGCCAGTAGGGCCAGCCGGAGGGGAATTGCAAGCCCCAGTTGGTGGTATCGCCATTTTTGACGGTCAGCTTCTGCGCGGCGTCCGCCCATGCCTGCCAACTGTCGGGGGCGTCCAGTCCGGCTTGTTTGAACATATCTTTGTTGTAGTACATAACCACGGCACTGCGCTGGAAGGGAATGCTCCACGTTTTGCCATCATATTTGGAGTTTTCCATGAACGCCGGGACGAAATCGTCCATATAGGCTTTGCCGTTGTCCATTCCGTTGATGTAGTCATCCAGCGGCGCAATGGCATCGGCATTGACCAAATCATACAGGCTGGTGGCGAGCATCACGCCCAGTGCGGGCGGCTCGCCGCCGCCGTCAATGATGGTCTGGATGGCGGTTTGCACGTCGCCATACCCGCCGGAGAAGACCGGCTCCACGGTGATGTTGGGATTTTCCGCGTGGAATTTGTCGGCATAGCCCTTCAAGATGTCTGCGATGGGGGCATCCACGGCGACGGGGTAGTAAACCTGAATGGTGACCGGTTCCGCGGTGGGTGCGGGGGGCGGCTCGGTGGGTTGAGCCGCTGCGGCGGTCGGTTGTGCGGGGGGCGCTTCCGTTGCCGGAGCGGCGGTTTGCTGGCAGGCGCTCAAAACAAGCACCAGCAACAGCCCTAAAATAGCAATGATACTGAATTTTTTACCAATTCGCATAACGTTTCCTCCTTTTGGATATGGTTGCGATTAAAAAACAGGTGTTTGTCTCAGTTTGTTTGAACCGGGGCGAATGATGCGCACAGTATTGAATTCAACAATGGTGGGATTGAACCAAATATTGCTGAACGTAATGGGTTCGTTGTGCATATCGTAAATGATAGATTGCGCTTTCAGGGCGGGTATATTTTCCGGCATTTGGAGCATTCGCGCCGCGTCGCCGCTGAGGGCAACCGCTTTGATGTGCGAATGCAGTTGATGCGGCGGCGAGGGCAGGGTTTCCGCCAGAAATTGCACAACGTTCCCCCCGTCAAACTCGTCCCAATTTAATTTCGGGGCATGAATGTCCGGCGAAAAATAATCATTCAAATAAATGGCGGGGTGCTGGTCGGCGAAAACGAGGCGCTCAATTGAGAAAATCGGCGGGGTATCGGCGACACGGAAGGTGGCGTAAACATTCGGTGGGGCAGTGGTTTCCGTCATCTGCAAAATTTTGAAGTGCGGGGTATATCCGGCTTGCTCGATGATGCGCGCAAACGACGCAAAAGCGTTCAGCGAGTCTTTAATCATCGGCGGTTGGGCAACAAACGTGCCGATGCCGTGTCGCCGGATGATGACCCCTTCCGCTTCCAGCGTGATATACGTTTCGCGGAGGGTGTTGCGACTGACGCCGAGAATTTTCGCCAAATCCCCCTCGGACGGCAATTTGTCACCAACTTGCAGACTATTCTTTCCAATATATGCGAGTAACGCGCTTTTCACTTGTGCCAATCTGGCGTTATTATTCACGATCATTGTGTTCGCAGACTTGTTTGATTTTTGAAAGGTAGGATGTCCAACCTCTTGAGAGTATAATGGATATCCGGGGATTTGTCAAACGGTTTTTTTGGGGGAAAAATCAGGATTCGTCAGCCGTGTAAAGGGGGCATCCCGCCGATTTAAAGGGGCAGTGGTCGCAGTGCAGACCGGGGCGAGCCAAAATCTCATCGTCCAGCCACAATTGCAGCCGCATCTTGAGCCGGTGCAGATTTTCACGGTACGCTTTTTCAGTGAGCCGGCGCGTTTCGATGCGGTCTTCCGCCAGCCAATAATAGGCTACCTGCACCGGGCGGCGGTGGGGATATTCCGCGGCGGCGAGCGCGTGCAGCGCCGTGGCGGCGATGTCCATCGCGTGCAGTGGCGGCGGGTCGGCATCGGGAAGGATGAATTGCATGGCGGTGATGCCGCCATCGTCCGTTTTGTCAATGCGGTGGATGGTTGCCGCAATTTGAGCGGTGGTGCGGGGAAGGGCGATGTTCAGCGCAAGCGCTTCATTCCCGGCGACAATCTGCGCCCAGTCCTGCCGCAACCGGCGATGATACGCGGCGATAATTGCCCGCACCTCGGCGATGGTGGCGGTGTCCGCATCGGTGGGAAGTTGCGCACCGGCGAAGCGCAACGTGGCGGGGAGATTCAATCGCCGGGGTCCGCCGCTGG
>JAJRSQ010000120.1 GCA_024278725.1 Chloroflexota bacterium | reverse complement strand
TTTTTGGGTGGCTGTTACATCGGCAAAATTTGGGGAAAGAGCAGACGCAGAAAATCGACGACTATTTTCGGCAGATTACCGCATCGGTGGACTCAGAAACGCGCATCGCCTGCCGCGCCGAAGCAGAATCGGCAGACCGGCAGGCGATTGTATCGCGGGTGCTGGGGGAATAGGCAACACTCGCGGTTGCCCAAACAGGGCGACCACGAGGGTCGCCCCTGCAATTTCAATCTACGCTAAAAACTGGATAGATACCATTTACCATCGCGTTTGATGAGCTTCATCAGTTCTTCTTTGTCGCCATCCGGTCCCAGCAACACCGGGACTTCCGCCGAGTTGCCGTCATCGGAGATTTGGGCATCGCCGGTGATTTTCCCCTGCGAAAAATATTCGACAAAACGGTCCCTGAATTCCGAGTCGGTTGCCAATTCGCAAACCAACCGGGTATCTTTGTCGTTTTCGCCGGTCGGGTCACACAGGTTCGCCAACGATGCAAAATCGGTGGTGCGTGCCGCCGTGAAAACCGCATTCACCACCCCTTCCGGCGAAGCGTTGGGGCTGGGCGTGGGTGTGGGTTCCGGGGTGGCGGTGGGCGGGACGGGCGTCGCGGTGGGAATGGGGGTGGCGGTCGGTTCCGGCGTTGCGCCGGCACAGGCGCTCGCCAATGCCGCCACGGCAATCAACATTGCCATAAAAATGATTAATCGCTGCTTTTTCATGTCTCTTCTCCTGTTATGGTATTTATTTGAGTGTACCATAACATCGTTCACAAATCGTTCACCCCGAACAACGATTAATCAATTCCCTCCTCTTCTTCGCCCCGCAGCAGATTCACCCGCTCGGCTTGGCTCATCCCCGCCGCTTCACGGGTCAC
This sequence comes from Chloroflexota bacterium, assembly GCA_024278725.1. Taxonomy (GTDB): domain Bacteria; phylum Chloroflexota; class Anaerolineae; order 4572-78; family 4572-78; genus JANTHQ01. The sequence continues at coordinate 2,636 of JAJRSQ010000120.1, read as the reverse complement.
CGAGGCGTAAAATTCGGTGTCATACGTGCGGGTTTGCACCACCACGGGCATCGGCACGGCGTGCCCCATGATGAGCGCCTGCTGTTTGGTGTCGAGCCGCGCCAGCACTTCGCGCAGTCCTTCCGCGCCGGAGACGCCGGAGAGTACCGCGCGGATGTCTCGGTCGTTGTCCAGCAGCGCCGTCACCCGTGTGCCGATTTGGCTCATCACTTCTTCATCAATGCCGGAAGGACGCTGGTCTACCACCAGCAGTGTGACGTTGTATTTGCGCAATTCGCGGGCAATAATGCCGAAAATGGTCTGCCGGGCGAGTTGCGGGTCGAGGAATTTGTGCGCCTCTTCGATGACAATCATGAGGGGGGGCGGTTCATCGGCTTTATTGCCGAGCGCGCGCTCAACCCTATCCACATACATTTTGTGAATGCGCCGGGTGAGATAATTTGCCACCAGGATGTACGCTTCCAGCGCGTTGCCGTATCGCCCGAATTCCAGCACCACCGTTTTACCGGCTTCCAGATAGCTGATGATTTCGGTGGCGCTGTCCTGCGTCACGGTGTCCTGAATGAAGTCAAAGCGTTCCAACTTTTCCAGACGGCGGCTTAACGCTGCGACACTCGATTTCACCACGCTGGTACTTTCCGCCAGCGCCTCAAAATCTTCTTTATCCGCATCCAACAGAGCTTTTATCCACTCTTTGCCCCAATGCCGACGCAAGGTGTACGCCGCGCCAATCATCTGGTCGCTCAAGCCGAGGGTCACTTTCAGCATTTCCAAATCTTCGGGTTGAATATCCTGCCAGCGCATGGTGACCACGAAATCGGGCTGGACTTTTCGGCGGCGGGAGCTGTCTTCATCCAGGGTGAAAATTGCCACCCGGTTGGGGAAAAGCTGGCGCAGCCCCTTCACTGAGGTGCGTCCTTCGGTTTGAATTTGCCAGCCGTAATCGTTGTGCATGTCGAAAATCAGGCTGACGGCGGCATTTTTCTGAATCATCCCCGACAGCAAAATGCGGGTGAGGAAGCTCTTCCCCGTGCCGCTTTTGCCAAAAACGCCGACGCTCCGCTCTGCCAGACGGCGCAGGTCGATATTCACCGGCACGTCTTCCATGTCCAGCGGTTCGCCGATGTGGAAATGGGTGTCGTCCTCTTCCCCGAAGACAACCGCCATATCCTCTTCGGTGGCGGCGCGCACCGGTGAAAAGTGCCCCGGCACGGTTTTGACGGGGCGCGGTTCGGCGGCAGCGTCATCCAGCACCAACAGCGGCGAGACGTGCAAAATGCCGTAAACCGCCGCGCTGAGGTATACCTCGCGCACAAAGGGGTCGCTGGTGTCGGGGGGCATCATTTGCACGTCCCGGTTGGTGACGCCCAGTTCCACGTCGCTGATCATACCGAAGAAGCGGCGTTGCCGCCCCCGGATGACCACGTATCGCCCCACCGCCATATCTTCGACGGGCGCATCCGTGTCGAGCCGGACGGTGAGCCCCGTGCGCAGTGACCCGCCGACCACCACGCCGTACCGGCGGGTTGCGGGTTCATTTCGTTTGAAGAAAATGTCGAATTCGTCCATAGTCGGCTCTCAGGTTTCAGGTTTCAGGTTTCAGGTTTCAGGTTTCAGTTGAAACGTTATCACGGCTTCACGTTTCACGCAACACAAAGATTATCTTTTGAATCGGTCTGCCATCGTGGTATAATCCTGACGCACACACCCCGGAGGGCAATATGGAATTGACGCAATCCTATTTTGAAAATTTATTGACGCAGGTCGTGCTTTTTGTCCCGAAGTTCGCCGTTGCCATTGTGGTCTTTTGGGTTTCGATGTACTTGGCGAAACTGGCGGAAAAAGGGGTGAGCCGCGCGCTGCACGCCCGCAAAACCGACCCCGAGTTGAGCATTTTGTTGAGCCGCAGCACCCGCTGGGCGGTGATTATTTTCGGTACGGTTGTGGCGCTCCAGCAGGTGAATTTCGATGTGAGCGGATTCATCGCCGGGCTGGGGATTGTCGGGTTCGCGCTCAGTTTCGCCTTTCAGGACATCGCTAAAAATTTCATCGCTGGGGTGTTGCTGCTGGTGCAACAGCCTTTTGACATTGGCGACGGCATCGACGTGGCGGGGGTGAGCGGTTCCGTCATTGATATTGAGGTGCGCTCAACCACGCTGCGCACGTGGGACGGCAAACATGTCATCATCCCCAATGCGGATGTGTACGCCGGAACCATCACCAACTTCAGCCGCAGTCCCCGCCGCCGCGTCTCGCTGGGGGTGGGGGTGGCATACGACACCGATTTGGAAAAAGCGTCAACGGTGTTGTTAGAAACCGTTTCCGCGCTGGATGGGGTGCTGGATGACCCCGCGCCGCAGGTGGTGTTCAATACGTTTGGCGACAGTTCCATTGATTGCACCGTCTATTTTTGGATTGATACGGCAGCCACCGGGATATTTTCCGCCACCGACAGCGCGGTCAAACGCATCAAATCGGCGTTTGAGCGGGAGAGCATCGAAATTCCGTACCCGGTGCAAACGGTGCTGCTGCAACAATGATTCTTAAAAGGGTAGTGGTTCAAATTGACTGACGGGATACGCAAGTGTCATTGCGAGGCGTGCAACGCCGACCTGTGCCCCGGCGGGGGTAAGCAA
>JAJRSQ010000119.1 GCA_024278725.1 Chloroflexota bacterium | reverse complement strand
GGCACCGGCGTTGCTGTGGGTGGTGGGGGGGGAGGCGGTGTCGGCGTGGCGGGCGGTGGTGCGATTTGCGGCACGGGCACGCTGTTGACATCGCCCTGAAGTTGCGCCAGATTGCTGTATATCCAGCCCTGCCCGCCGGGGTAGTTGATGAAGACCCAACTGGCGTCGTTGTTTCGCCCCAGAATGGCGGTGGTGTAACCGTTGCTCACTTGCCCCACGCGGGGATATGCCGTGCCGGGTCCGCTGCGGACGTTAACCGTCGCGCCGGTGATGGATACCTGCGGCGCGGGAACGGGCGTATTTGTGGGCGGAAGCGGTGTTGCCGTCGGCTCTGTGGGTTGCTGTTCCTGCGGTGGCGGCGGCACGGGCGTATCGGTGACGGTGGGGATGACCACTTCCGCGGAAAGGGGCGCGGTTGGTGTGAAAGTGGGCATCGGCGTGTGGGTGGGGGGGATGATGCGCACTTGAGCCGTCGGACGGCTGTTTGCGGTTCCCCCTAAAATGCCACAGCCCAGTGAAACTATCAAAAATACGAAACTGATTATCAATAAGTAGTGTTTTTTCATCGTCATCAATTATTTTTGTCTGATAAAATCTATATGGGCATAGGTGAATGGGCTGGCTTGCGCCACCACTTCAATGGTCGGCGACATCGGTTGTCCGTCTTTCACCAGGGTTACTTTATAAACGCCGGGTTGATAGGGTGCGTGCTTATATTGGAAATTCATGCTGTGGTTGTCGCCCGCGCCGGGGAAGGTGCTGGAACCTGCTTGTGGACCAACGGAGACTTCGCTGTATTCCTCTTCTCCGTTGGGGGTGATGACCTTCATTTGGTAGCCGGTCAATGCTTCCCCGATGCCTGTGCTGAATGTCCCTTCCCAGACAAAGCCGGTGATGCGGAATTCAACCGCGCCGCCAGTGGGGTGGGTGGTCAGTTGCGCCGGAAACGGGAAGGTCGGTTCCGGGGTGTTGGTTGGCGCCGGGGTATTGGTGGGCGGGGGGGGCGGCGCAGGCGTATTGGTTGCCTGTGGCACAGGGGTGTTGGTCGGCGCGTCGGTGGGCACAACCGTCTCGGTGGGGACGAGTGTCGGCGTGTCGGTGGGTACGGGGGTGAGGGTGGGCGTGTTGGTCGGCGTCGGTGTTTCGGTGGGAATGAGTGTCGGCGTGAATATCGGGCGCGGCGTTTTGGTGGGCGTGGGCGTCGGTTGGGGGGCTTGCACCACCAATGCGCCCACTGAACAGCCCAATCCGGCGATGAGCAATATCACCGCGATGATTATCGGGGTACGGAATGACTTTCGTTTCATAAGAACCTTTTTGTGACCCAAAAAATTTTTGTAAATGCGATGCCCCAATATCCGGAGATATTGAGGCAGGCAAACCGTAAATCGGGTGAAATTGAAAAGCTATTGACGGAACAACAGGAAATACCACTGCGGATTTGCCGGGTCAACCGGAATGGTGACCGGCGCGGCGGCGAGTGCGCCACCGCCATCCACGAGTTTCAGCGTCCATGTGCCGGCTTCATACGCGGGCGGCTCAAATTTCACATTGCCAACTTTGGCATCGCCACCGGGTGCGGTGGGCGCGCACCATTCAAAGCAAGTGGGCGGGCTTTCCACATGCGCCCCGCTCGGAGAGTGGTCGCCGATGATTTTCATGCCGCCGATGGGAACATTGCTGCCATTGGTGACCGCAATGTACATCACCAACTGGGTTGAGGTGGTGCTGTTCTGATATTGCTCCACCAGTTTGAATGGGAAGGATGGCGTGGGCGTTGCGGTCGGTGGTGCGGGCGTGAAGGTTGCCGTCGGCGGGCGCGGTTTTGGGGTGTTGGTGGGCGGCGCCGGCGTGAAGGTCGCCGTCGGCGGCACGGGGGTCGGGGTGTCGGTGGGCACGGGTGTCGGCGTGTCCATCGGGGTGGCGGTGGGGAGCGGTGTGAGCGTGAAGGTGGGCGTCGCCGTCCAGTTTGGGGTAGCGGTGAACGTCGGGCGCGGGGTGCGAGTCGGTTTGTCTGAGACCGCCACCGCTTGCGCGGATGCCTCGCCGCCGGTGCCGGCGATTTTCTCTTTCAATGGTTCGATAAAGCCGCATGCCAGACCGAACACGGCAAAAATTACAATGAAAAGAAGTAAAGTTCTTTTTGTTTTCACGATAGTTAATCTCCACATATCCATTTCAACCCGCGCTATTATAGCCGTAGCCGAACATAGGGGCAAGAATCATATTGATAAAAACCCTACGATTACACCACGGACGTTATCCAGTGGCGCAATTTCCGCTCAAACTGCGCCGTGCTGAACGTTTCCGCGTGCCGCCGAATGCGTGCCGGGTCGAAGGTCATCCGTTCAAATTGTTCCACCGCCGACATCAACGCTTCCACCGTTTGCTCGCGGAAAAAGACGCCTGTTTCCCCTTCGATGACCGTGTCGAGCGCGCCGCCCGCCCCGAAGGCAATCACCGGGCGACCCGCCGCCTGCGCTTCCACCGGGGTGATGCCGAAATCCTCATAGCCCGGAAAAATGAACGCTTTGGCGTTTGCCATCAACCGCGCCACATCATCCCACGGGAGTCGCCCCGTAAAGGTCACCGAATCGCCCGCGATGGTTTCCAGCGCGGCGCGGTCGCGCCCATCTCCGGTGATGATGAGCCGTTTCCCCAGCCGGGAAAATGCCTGCACCGCCAAATCAATTCGTTTGTATGGAATGAGCCGGGAGACGATAAAATAATAATCTTCGGTGGGCTGGGCAACCGGCTGAAAACGTTCGGTGTTCACGGGGGGATGAATGATGATGGATTCGCGGCGGTAGTATTTTTTGATGCGGGCTTGAATGTCGGTGGAGATGGCGCAGAAATGATGCACGCGCTGTGCGGCGGCGAAATCCCAGCGGCGCAGGGCGGCAATCATCGGCGATAACAGCACGTCCACCACCCCGCCGAGCTGTTCGCGGCGGGCGTAACTGCCGTAATCCCACACATATCGCGTCGGCGCGAGACAGTAGCACAGGTGGGTTTGTCCCGCTTCGATGGGGATGCCATGGATGAAGCCGCTTTTGTTCGACAGCACCACATCAAAGCCGCGCGGATGCAGGCTCTGCACCGCCGCCGGATAAAGGGGCAAATAGGGCTGGTGATGGCGGTGAATGCCCGGCGCGCGATTCAGCCAGCCGGTGATGATGCGCCATTTTCGATAGCCGGCGGGCATCAAATCGGGGGCGTAAATGGTAGTGTACACGGGCGCTCCCGGAAACATCGCCACCAGCGTTTCCAGCACGTTCTCCGCGCCGCCCATTTGATTCAACCAGTCGTGAGCCAATGCAATCTTCATAAGCCCGTATGATAATCGCATTGGAGGCGGGAGGCAAACTATATTTCTCACCGTGGGCAATATCGTGTAAGATAACGGGTGTGTACAATCAAAATACACTGAAGGAGGAGGTATGCAAAACGCCAATTTATCGAATACCGTGTTGACCATTGCCATTTTGGTTGCGACCGCAGCAGCCGTTTTGGGCACGCGAATGGCACTGAAGCGGTGGGGAAAATTGCTGGCGGCAAAGACCGTCAACCGGCTCGATGACGCTATTCTGAATGCCCTGCGCTTGCCCATCACCATCAGTGTGGCATTGCTGGGGGTGATGGTGCTGGTGAATCAAGTTTCATGGTTCAACCAAACCGCATCCCGCTGGGTCAGCGAGGGCATTTTTCTGATTTATTGGCTATTGGCGTATCTGACCACCTATCGGTTGACGGTGAACATTGCAAACTGGTATCAATCCGAAGTGGCGTACCGCACCGAAACCCAACTCGATGAGCAATTTGTTCCCTTCTTCCGCCGTCTGACGCTGGTTGTCATCACGTTGGTGGCGTTGGTCGTTCTCATGGGACATTTCAACGTCAACACCGGCACCATCAGCGCGCTGATAACTACCCTGGGCATCGGCAGTTTGGCGGTGGCGTTGGCGGCGCAAGCCACCCTCAGCGACGTGTTTAGCGGGGTGATGATTATGGTGGATCGCCCGTTCCGCATTGGCGACCGCATCGAGTTGCGGGAGATGCAGACTTGGGGGAACGTGACCGACATCGGTTTGCGCAGCACCCGCATCCTCACCAGAGACAACCGGCTGGTCATCATTCCCAATTCGGTGATTGCCTCGCAATCCATTGTGAATCATTCCATCCCCAACACCACGTACCGGGTGCAAACGGAATTGTCGGTGGCGTATGGCTTGGATGTGGACGAAGTGCGGCAGGTGCTGATAAATGCCGTCGCCGCGCAAGATTGGGTGATGAAAGATAAACCCATCGAAGCGTTATTTTTGCAGTTTCAGGATTCCGGCTTGCTCTTTCGGGTGCGATGCTGGATTAATCATTATGTCGAAACCCGCCGCACGCTCGATAAATTGAATAGCTGTTTGTATCGTGCGCTTAAAGATGCCGGAATGGAAATTCCTTTTCCGCAACGAGTGGTACACCTGCGTTCACCTGAAAAACAGATGGAGGACTGATGCGCTTTTCCCGAAAAGTAAAAACGTGGCTCAATGCTTCTGTGCGGAGCGTGATGCCGACATTTGGAAAACCAAAATCCCCGGCGGAAGAATTATCTGCGCTGGAAAAACAGTTGAAGGCGATTGAAGCCGAAGAGAAAAAGCTGGCAGATATGCTGAAAAAAACCCGTGCGCAAGCCGAAGCGGCGCGGGAAACGGGCGATGCTGCCACGGCGGCGGCGAAGGAACGACTGGCAGCCAAACTTTCGGCGCAGTTGGACACCCAATCGGTGCAGGCGATCACCCTGGAGGAAAATGTGGCGGTATTGCAGCAAGCGTTGCGAAAAGCCCCGCCCGCCGAAGCCGCCTCACGCGCGGAATCAACCCTCACCGATGCCGACGCCGATGCGCCCGCCGCATCGCCGCCCGCCGCCACCGACGAGGACATTTCGGCGCGGAAATCCCGTTTGTCCGATTAATCCGGCGTGGAAACAGATAAACACAATTGACCGCGCTTGCAAGATGACATAATCCTGTGGTAAACTAAACATAATGGGAAGAATGTACCAATGACTGCATTAAAACATGCGCTGTGGGCGCTCTCAAATCTCGCAAAACTTTCTCCGGCGGAAATCACCAGCTTGACTGTGGGTGATGTTCATTTGGCGGGCGCTGAACCGCACCTCAAAATATGGGACGACCAAACGGGCGAACGGGAAACCGTTGCCGTTTCACCGGCGGTGAAAAATGCGCTGGTCGGATGGTTGATTGCCCGCCCCGACCAACCTTCGCCATTGCTTTTCCCCGGTGATGGGGGCGCGGAACTTTCGGCGGGGGATATTGCCGCGCTGCTAGAGGATTACACGCCTCCCCCCGGCATCTCGAGCGAAACGCCACCAATCATTTCCGCCGAAGTGCGCGCGGAGGAGCAACTTCCGCCCGTGCCGAGCATACCCGTGCCACCGCCCTTCACGCCCGCCCCGCCGCCATCCATGCCGGAGCGCGTGCAACCCCCGGCGGCGGAAAAAACACCCCCACCGCCGCCGCCCGTCGCGGGCACAAAGACGGTGGTCTTCACCCCGCAATGGGGAAAACTCATCATCGGTGGATTAATCGGCTTGCTGGTGATTGGCGTCATCGCGGCGGGGGCGTTCATGCTCTTCGGCAAACGCGCCGAGCCGACGCCGGTGGTGGTCATCACCCCCGTGCCGACCTCAACGCCCATCCCCACCGATACGCCGCTGCCGTCGCCCACGCCGATGCCCACCAATACCCCCGTTCCGACCAACACGCCGGAGCCGGTTGCCACCGACACGCCTGCACCCACCGACACCCCAACGGCGATTCCATCCCCCACGGCAGTTGTCGCCGCACCCACCGACACCCCCGCCCCGTTGCCGACACCCACCCCTGTCCCCACCGCAACGCCCGTTCCGGCGGTCATTCCGCCCCCACCGTCGCCCACGCCGACCATCGGCTTCAAATATCCCGCCCCCAAATTAATTGCCCCGGCGGACGGATACCGGTTCATTCAGGGCAACAATATTCACCTGCAATGGGAACCGGTGGGCGAACTGGCGGGTAATGAGCAGTACGCGGTGCGATTAATCTACAAACATAATACCGAAATCGTCTATCGTGGCATCAATACCAAAGAGACCACATGGACTATCCCGCAGGAATTGTATCGCGATGCGGATGGTCCGGAATTTGACCATGAATGGTATGTGTATGTGGAAGCGGTACAACCGGACGGCACGGGCAAAGCAGTCAGCCCCGACAGCGAACACCGTCACTTTACATGGGAGTAATGCCCCAAAAAGAGGTGAGTTATGACGACCAAAGAACTTCAACCCGCAACCATGCCCCTTTCCAACAATGTAAAAGCGTTTTTGAGCTTCCTGCTTATCTTGGTGATAGCCTCACTGGCTTTGAATGCCTTTTTGATGTGGCAGTGGCTCGGGTTTATGCAACAGGTGCAGGTGATGGGGCAGCAAGTGCAAATTGCGGCAGACAAAGCCGTTGCGGATTTAAGTGACTTTGAAAACTCATCCATCACTTTTACCGTACCCGTGCGGGATAACATTGAAGTCAATGCGAATGTAAAATACAAAGGGACAATTGATGTGCCCATTGACCTCAGTGTGCCCATTGATGAGGAAGTGAAAACGCAAATTCCGCTCAAAATCAACGATGTCACCATCCCCATTGAAGTGACTGTGCCGGTGAAGATGAATATCCCCGTAAACAGTGTGCAGAAAGTGAATTTGGATTTAACCATCCCCATTAAAACAACCGTGCCCATCAATTTAGATATTCCGGTGGACATCAAGCTGAGCGAGACCGGATTGGGTCCGTACATCGGACAATTCCGGCAAATGTTGCAGCAAATGAATGAAACATTGTCCACTGAGTTGCCATAAAGTTGCGGGCGACACTTTAATGAAGCAATCGCCTGTTTGATGGGGGAAAATAGCGAAAAAACCGGTTTTGCGGTATAATTTCCTGTGCAGGCAGGTGCAATTTTTACCCTGCAAACAATCCGAGCATCAATAAAAAATGATGTGGGTTGAACCGGAAAAAACAGCCTGCTGAAAGTCATTTCAGCGGGCGTGTATTTTGTTTGGATGGAGTAGCAATTATGGATAATCCCATGGAACCGACCCCCACCAAGCCGACCATTGGGCGCGTACGGGCGGTGGACATTGAAACGGAAATGCGCACCGCGTATCTGGATTACGCGATGAGCGTGATTGTGCGCCGCGCGCTCCCCGATGCGCGCGACGGATTGAAGCCCGTGCATCGGCGAATTTTGTACGCCATGTACGATATGGGCAATCGCCCCGGCACACCATACCGCAAAAGCGCGCGCATTGTGGGCGACGTGCTGGGGAAATATCACCCGCACGGCGACAGCGCCGTATATGATGCCATGGCGCGAATGGCGCAGGATTTTTCGATGCGCTATATGCTGGCGGACGGGCAGGGGAACTCCGGTTCCGTTGATGGCGACAGCCCCGCCGCCATGCGTTACACGGAAGCGCGGATGGCGCGCATCGCCGGGGAAATGCTGGTGGACATCGACAAAGAGACCGTTGACTGGCAGGACAATTTTGATGCCTCGCTGCTGGAGCCGACCGTTTTGCCCTCGCGTACCCCCAATATGTTGCTCAACGGCTCCAGCGGGATTGCCGTGGGCATGGCGACCAACATTCCTCCACACAACCTCAACGAATTGGCGGACGCGGTTTCCTATTTGATTGACCATTATGAATCTATTGATGATGTGACGGTGGATGACCTGATGCAATTTGTGAAAGGTCCCGACTTCCCCACCGGCGCGCAGGTGTTGGGTTCCGAGAGTTTGAAACGGGCATACGCCACCGGCAAAGGTTCCATCACCATGCGGGCAGTGGCGGAAATTCAGGAAACCAAACCCAATCGCTACCGCATTGTGGTCACTGAAATTCCCTATCAACTGAACAAAGCCAACCTGATTGTGCGCATCGCCGAATTGGTGAAGAACGGGCGGCTGAAAGACATTTCAGACCTGCGCGACGAATCCGACCGCAACGGAATGGCAATCATCATTGAACTGAAGCGGGGCGCACAACCCCGGCGCGTGCTGAATCAGCTGTACAAATATACCGCACTGCAATCGAACTTTGGCATGAACATGCTGGCGCTGCATAACGGCGAACCGCGACTGATGCCGCTCAAAATGGCATTGCGCATCTTCATCAACCACCGTATGGAAGTGCTCACCCGGCGCACCGAATTCGAGCTGAAAAAGGCGAAAGCGCGCGCCCATATTCTGGAAGGGTTGCGCTTGGCGCTCAACCATCTGGATGAAATTATCCGAACCATCCGCCAAAGTGACAGCGCCGACCACGCGCGCGGCGAATTGATGACTCGTTTCGGGTTGTCGGAATTGCAGGCGCAGGCGATTTTGGACATGCAATTACGGCGGCTCGCCGCGCTGGAACGCCAAAAAATCGAAGATGAATACAAAGATGTGATGCAAACCATCGACCATTTGAAAGATTTGCTGGCGCATCCCGCCAAAATCCTGCAATTAATTAAAGATGACATGGCGGAAATCAAACAAAAATACGGCGATGACCGCCGCACCAAAATCATCGCCGATGAAGCCACCGATTTCAACGAAGAAGACCTCATCAAAGATGAAGAAGTGCTCGTTTCAATTACCCGCAACGGGTACATCAAACGGGTTCCGAGCAAAACCTACCGGCGGCAGCATCGGGGAGGGCGTGGCGTCACCGGCATGACCACCCGCAATGAGGATGATGTGGCGGTGCTGTTCGCCGCCAGCACGCACGATACAGTCTTATTTTTCAGCGACCGGGGGAAAGTGTATTCTGAAAAAGCGTGGCGCATCCCCGATGCGGGACGAACCGCCAAAGGAATCCCGGTGGTGAATCTCATCAACATCAACCCGTCCGAGAAAATCACGGCGGCAATTGCGGTATCATCGTTCAAAAACGCCGATTATCTGATTATGATTACCCGGAAAGCGCGCATCAAGCGGGTGGTCATCAACGTATTTGAGTCGGTGCGCCCCAGTGGGTTGATTGCCCTCAATTTGGACGATGACGACGAACTTCGCTGGGTGAAACTGACCACCGGCAACGACGACCTGATTCTGGTCTCGAAAAACGGGCAGGCGATTCGTTTCTCGGAAACAGATGTGCGGGTGATGGGACGTGCCGCCGCCGGGGTTAATGCGATGCGGCTGGTTGGCGATGATGTCCTTGCCGGCGGCGATGTCGTTGTGCCCGATGGGCAGGTGCTGGTTGTCACCGCGAACGGACTGGGCAAGCGCACCCCCGTGGAGCAATATCATCGCCAATCCCGCTACGGATTGGGTGTGCGCACCCTCGACCGGGCAATGGACATCACCGGACCCATCATTGATATGCACATCGTCATGGGCGATGAGGATATTTCGCTCATCTCCAGCGACGGGAAAATGATTCGCACCAACGTGAGCCAGATTCCCGTGTTGAGTCGCGCCACACGCGGCGCACGGGTGATGCGGCTGTACAAAGGCGACACGGTTGCCTCGGTGGCGTTGTTGACCGCAGAGAGCGACCCGGAAGACGAAGAATCAGCCCCTGCCACAGCGGACGACAATGCAAATTGACATTTACCGCAAAACCCACTATAAATGTGGCTGGAAAAAGTAAGAATCAAACAGACCGTGCGTCAATATAGTAGCGAATTGAATTGAACCACTTTTTTAAGGAGAAGTAATCGAAAATGGGAAACATCATTCATGTAACAGATGCAGAATTTGAACAAAAAGTTTTGAAATCGGAAACGCCGGTTGTGGTAGATTTTTGGGCGCCGTGGTGTGGTCCCTGCCGCTTGATTGGACCGATTTTGGAAGATTTGGCAAAAGAGTATGGCGAAAAAGTTGTGATTGCCAAAGTTAACACCGATGAAAACCCGCAATGGGCGATGAAATACGGCGTGCGCGGCATCCCGACCATGCTGTTCATCAAAAACGGTGAAGTTGCCGACCAAATGGTTGGCGCTGCCCCCAAACCTCAGATTCAACAACGGTTCGACAATCTGTTGAACTGAGGCAATCTTTCCAAACAAAAAAGAGATGGCACACTCGCCATCTCTTTTTTATTGCGGAAAAGTTACAGCTTCGGCAGGGTAATCCCCTGTTGTCCCTGATATTTGCCTTTGCGGTCGGCATAACTGATGCGGCACTGTTCATCACTTTCAAAAAACAATACCTGCGCGATGCCTTCATTCGCATAAATGCGGGCGGGCAGGGGGGTCGTGTTGCTGATTTCAATGGTGATGTGCCCTTCCCATCCGGCTTCCAGCGGGGTAAAATTGGTGACGATGCCGCATCGGGCATAGGTGCTTTTGCCCAGCACCACGCCGGTGACATTGCGCGGCATACGAATGTATTCCACACTGCGTGCCAGCGCGAAAGAGTTGGGCGGAATGGTGCAGACGTCGCCGGTGAATTCCACAAACGAGCGGCTGTCGAAGTTTTTGGGGTCAACCACCGTACTGTTCACATTGTGGAAAATGCGGAACTCATTCGCCACCCGGATATCATATCCATACGATGAGGGTCCGAAAGAAATCACCCCGCTTTTGGTGAGTTCCGCGACATACGGCTCAATCATCCCGTGTTCCCGCGCCATCTTCTCAATCCAAATATCCGATTTAATGCTCATACGTCCTCTTCTGTGAATTATTTGAAAATCAACGGAAGTTGATGATTGTAGCTTTGTTCAACTTTAATGCCGGAGACCGAATAATTTGCGATGAATAATTCTTTCCCCTTTGCCGCCGACCCCTGCATATAGTTGTTCATCCCGTATTGTAATTCCCATGCGTAAAGGTTGGCAAATGCGAAATTCTGCCGAATGATGGGAGAATCATCATAGGTGATGAGCCATTGATGGCGCGTGCATTGTTTCATTGCCGCCGCAAAACGGGAATGGTCAAATGAGGTGTGCAATTTGCCGTGTTTGCCATACAGGCGAGATTTTGTCGCTTCAAGATAAGGTGGGTCTAAAAAGATAAAAGCATTTTGTCCATCCAAAAGGGCGGTGTAGTCTAGTTGGGTGATGGTGACGCCTTTCAGCAGCGGTTCTAGCTTTGCGACCCGTTCAATGGATTACCACGTGAAGCGTTTTTCAAAGGCGCGTTGGGAATACCCGCCGGCGTCAACCGTTCCGGAGAATGAAATTCGGTTTAAAACGAAAAAGCGCACTGCTCGCTCAAAATCGGAAAGAGAATCTATGGCTATATCCCGTAATTCATAAAATAATGCGCGCCCGTCGGTTCTTTTTTGTTTGAGGCGGGTTATTTCTGCCACCAATTCGGCGTTCTTTTTTTGCGCTTGTTGCCAGAAACAAAATAAATCGTAATTTAGATCATTTATCCAAAATTTTGCATGAGGATATTTTTGTTTGAAATAAATAAACACCGACCCGCCACCAACGAACGGTTCTCTAAATTCCGAAATCGCGTCGGGGGCATAGCGCATGATTTTTTGAACGGCTCTGGATTTTCCGCCGGGGTAGCGGAGCGGGCTTTTGATGAAAGCCATATTAGATTCCCATATTTCCTGTGATTTCTATTTGCACGGGGTTGGTGTGAGCTTCAAGGTTTAAAGTTCTGACGATTTTTTGTTGAGGCGCTGAAAAAACCGCTTGATTGACCGATAGAAAACGGGTTAAATCAGCCTCCGGGACGGGCAATACAATTGAGCCGGTGATATTTACGCCCGTCAGTTTTAACTTTGTCGAAAATGGAACGGCAACGCCATTCAACCGCAGTGTGTCTATATTGGAGAAAAGGATTAATTTGAACAGTCCATCTTTGATGTCATCGGCTCCGGGCAACGGTTGTTTGGTGCTGTTTTTTGATTCTTGAATGATATACTTTTCTGCCTCAAAAACAACTTCATCTGCCGTCAAATAGTATAAGCCGCCCAAATAATTTTCAAGCGCAAATTGTGCTTTTGCCCCGTCCGATAAAAATTCCAATGCATGATTTGTTTGCGTTTCTCGGTGGCTGGCTTGTTGAGATTGGCGCAACGAGATGTTTTGAAACTGTTGGTAGTCAGCTTGAATTTTCGCCAAATACCGATACAACCGTTCCGGCGGGTGAACTGCGACACCCGTATGTTGGGAAATAGTTTGATAGGCTTGAACGCTCGCTTCAAAAATGTCGGTAAAGCGTGTTTCAAACAAATCCCGATTCCAATGCAAGGCACTCTGCTTATAGTTGATGATAGCTTGAATTTGCTCGTTGACCAAATTTGCATCAAATTGCTGATGGGTTAATTTTTCGCGGTGAATTTGTTTTTCGGATAGATTCTTCTCGGCAACTTCATAATATGCCAGCACAATATAAATGTTCAGTAAATTCATCCACGAAAGGGTGGAAAACTGAATTCGGTCTAAATCGCCGTCAGCCCCTTCATCTTTGATGACCGGAATAACCGTGATGATTTTTTCGGCATTGTAGGTGTTGTAAATGCGGGCAAACGGATATGAACGGGTGCGTTTGGGCGACACCCATTTGGAATATGCAACCCGTCTGCCACCCTGCGCGACCATTCCGGCTGTGCGGGCGGTATTAATATCGAATGAAGACAACGCATAGACGGGCAACTCGTTGGGGGGCGGAGCGAGTTGGGCATTGTATGAAACGCTTTTTATAAAGCCGGAGAAAAATAGAGTTTCCATTTTGAAAATATACCCAACCCGTTTTAAACGGGTTGGGTGATATAATTTTACACCGTTTCTTTTTCTGCGATGGTTTTCTGCGCCAGGGTGATGAATTCATCCACCGCTATTGCGCCGAGGTCATCTCCGTTGCGCAGGCGAACCGCCACGGCGTTGGCTTCCATCTCTTTGTCGCCGATGATGAGCAT
>JAJRSQ010000118.1 GCA_024278725.1 Chloroflexota bacterium | reverse complement strand
TCCGTAAGGGCACGGTACACCGTGCCCTTACATTTTTTTGCATTAATCTTGATTCAATATCCACATCAACCGGGTTACGAGACCACGCCCGCTTCCTGCATTGCCAGATAGATTCTTTCGGCGGAGTACGGTGGTCCGTCCAACCGCACCCCGACGGCATCGTAAATGGCGTTCGCCAGCGCGGCGATGGTCGGCACCATTGGATGTTCCCCGACGCCGCGCGCGCCCCACGGACCATCGTCCTGCGGTTCTTCCACGATGATGGTGGTCATATTGCGCGGCACATCGGTGGCGGTGGCGATGCGGTAATCCACAAAACTGGGGTTTTGCATAAATCCGTCTTTCAGTTGCATCACTTCAAAAATGGCGGAGCTGAGTCCCTGCACAAATCCGCCTTCCATCTGCATGTGCACCAAATCCGGGTTGATGGCGCGCCCCATATCGAATGCAGACACGGCATTGATGATTTCCAGCTTGCCGGTGTCCATATCAATTTCCACTTCCAGCGCCTGTGCGCCGGTGGTGTAATGCACCACCGCACGGTTGCCCTGTCCCGTTTCTTTGTCCAGCCCGGTGACATACGTGGGCATGAATTTTCCCCGTCCGATGATGGGACCGCCAATCCACCCCTGGTCGCCATCCTTGGGGATGCCGTAGACCACAATATTCTTCAGGGAGATGTCGCGCTCGCTTTTGTATGAAACAACTTTCCCTTCCACAATGTCCAAATCGTTGACATCTTCGTCCCACGCTTCCGCGACCATATCCAAAATCTGGGCGCGGGCATCTTCGGCGGCGGCTTTGACAGCGTTCCCCATGCTCCACGTCAGGCGGCTGGCGACGGTTTGCCATTCATACGGACTGTATTGCGTATCGAGCGGACCGGCGATGCGCACCCACTCGTAGGGCACGCCGAGCGCGGCGGCTGCCATCTGCGCGGCAACGGTGAACGCCCCCTGTCCGATTTCCTGTCCGCCCACGCCCACAGTGACCGTGCCGTCTTCATTCAAGCCCACCCACGCGCTCGAACCGGGGTTCGGCGGCATGGCGGGCGCTTTCCACATCAGCGCAATCCCTTTTCCGCGCCGTTTGTTGGGCGCACTGGCGGGAGATTTTTTGCCCCAGTCCACCGCATCCGCCACTTTTTTAATGCAGCGCGATAACCCGGTGGGGTGCATTTTCATGCCGGTTGAAAGCGTGTCGCCGCCTTGCACCACGTTTTTCAGGTGGAATTCAACTTTATCCATCCCGATTTTCGCCGCCAAATCGTCCATCACCTGCCCAATGCCCGCATGTAGTTCCGACATACCGAAGCCGCGATACGCCCCGCCGATGGGGTGGTTGGTGTACACGCACAGGCTGTCGGTTTTGACGTTGGGGATGTCATACGGACCGGTGCTGCTGTATCCGCCCGCGCGGGTGATGTTCACGCCGTATTCGGTGGATGCGCCGCCATCCCAATACATCGTGTTTTCCATCGCCAGCAGATTGCCTTCGGCGTCGCAGCCCACTTTTAGTTTGATGATTAATCCCTGCCGCACAAAGTTGGTGTAAAATTCTTCCTCGCGGGTCAGCCGGAATTTAACGGGATAGCCGGGGACTTTGGTCGCAATTGCCACCGGCACGGCTTCCATCGTCACCCCGGCTTTGCAGCCGAAACCGCCGCCGACATACGGGGCGATGACGCGCATATCGCTTTGGGAAATGCCCAGCGTTTTGGCAATGAGATTGCGTTGGGCAAAGGGCGATTGCGATGATGCCCACAGGGTCACTCTGCCGGCGTCATCCATCATGGCGGTGGCAATGTGCGGTTCAATGGGGACGTGCTGGACATGCGGCACGTGGATGGTTTTTTCGACCACGGCGGCGCACTGCGCGAAAGCCGCTTCGGTGTCGCCTTTGCGAATTTTGAAATGATTGGCAATATTTGTGCCCGGTTTCGGGAAGATGAAATTCGGCACTTCATAGTCTGCCAAATCGGGATGAATCACCGGCGCTTCGGGTGTTGCCGCGTAAATCGGGTCGGTGACGGCTTCCAGCACTTCGTATTCCACCTCAATCAAATCCACGGCTTGCTCGGCAATTTCTTCCGACACTGCCGCCACCCCGGCGACCGGCTCGCCGACAAAGCGCACCCGGTTCAGGGCGAAGATGCGTTTATCCTTCAGATACAATCCGATGCGATTGGGGAAATCTTTGCCGGTGACCACCGCTTTCACCCCCGGCAACGCCTCGGCTTTGCGGGTGTCAATGGATTTGATGAGCGCGTGCGGGTGCGGGCTTCGTTTGACGCGGGCGTACAGCAATTTTTTCCCGAAGGGAATATCATCCGCATATACCGCCGCACCGGTGACTTTTTCACGTACATCAATGCGCGGCACACTTTTTCCGATGAGGTCGGGGATTTTTTCTGTTCTTTCCAGTACCATAAACGGTCTCCTTTTTTCTTTGCCGTGCCTATTTTGTGTCTGATGCGACGAGCTTCGCCGCCTGTCTCACGCCATCCACAATGCGCACATAGCCGGTGCAACGGCACAAATTTCCCACCAGCGCCTCGCGGATGTCGTGGTCGGTTGGGTTGGGGTTGCGCATCAACAGCGACTTGGACGAGATGAGCATGCCGGGTGTGCAGAAACCGCACTGCACCGCGCCGCTCTCCACAAAAGCTTCCTGCAGCGGGTCAAGGGTGTGGTCGTGCGCCAACCCTTCAACGGTCATAATTTCTGCGCCGTCCGTTTCCACTGCCAGCACCAAACAACTGTTCACCGGCGCGCCGTTCATCATCACCGTGCATGCGCCGCATTCGCCGGAGGCACAGCCATTCTTCGTGCCGGTCAGCGCCAATTCTTCGCGGAGCATTTCCAGCAGAGTCATATGAGAAGGCACGGTTACAATTTCGGTTTCGCCATTTATCGTTACGGTTATGGTATGATGAGCCATAGTTCCTCCGGGTTATTGTAATTTTTCCCAAACATCGTTCACCGCGCGTTTGACCAGATTGCGCACCATTAATTTACGATATTTGGCTGTGCCGCGGGTGTCATCAATGGGGGTTGCGGCATCCATGGCGGCGTTTGCGGCTTGAGCGATTGTTTCGGGGGTGATGGGCGCGTCTGCCAAAATCGCCTCCGCTTCGACGGGCACGCGCGGCACGGGCGCAACAGACGCAAGCGCGAGTTTGAACCGGAAGCCGGAGGCGGCGGTCGCGTCGGGGTATCCCAGTGCGGTGACGCCCACAATTGCCAAATCGCCATCGTTGTTGCGGTTTAATTTGATGTAAATTCCGGCGGCATTGGCGGGTGGCAGGGGGAAATGAATGGCGGTGGCGATGTCGCCCGGGCGGAGGTTTGTTTTTCCGGGGGCGTGGAAGAAGCCGGTCAGCGGCTCTTCCCGCTCGCCGCCGACGCCATGCACGCGTAGCACCCCGCCCAGCACAATGCTCGCGCCGAGGGTGTCGCCGGCGGGGGAAGCGTTGCAGATATTGCCCACCAGCGTCGCCCGGCTGCGGAGTTGATAGCTGGCGACGGTGCGCGCGGCTTGCGCCAGCAGGGGGTAATGTTCCTGCACAAAGGGCGATTCGATGATGCGGTTCATGCTCACCGCCGCGCCGATGGTCAACCCATGTTGCGGGTCAAAAGAGATGTCATTCATACCCGAAAAGTGTTTTACATCCACCATGAATTTGTCATGCCAGGCTTTGGCGCGCAAACGGACAAACGTATCTGTGCCGCCCATGAACGGTCGTGCCTCGCCGGCATGGTCAACCAGGAAGGCACTGGCTTCATCCAGCGAAGCCGGTTTGATGTACTCAAATTTTGGAAGTCCGGGCGTCGGGTTATCCATAAAATATTACCTCCGTTAGTCTTTGATATACGGGATTGCCAGCGCTTCCGGTTTGGCAGCGCCCCATTTTGTTCGGAACCACTTGGTTGCCATAATCCACAAAACGACCAGCGTGATGGCAAAGGGAACCATACGCCAAATGTATCTGGAGAAGACGCCGGGAAGTATCAGTTGGGGATTGAGCGAGAGTTGCCATAAAATTCCGAAAAGCAGCGAGCCACTCAACAAAATGAACGGGTTCCATGCCGAGAAAAAGACGAGCGCGAGCGAGATAAATCCCCAGCCCATCAGGAAGTTGTAATTCCAAACCGGATTGTAATTGAGCGAGTAGATTGCGCCTGCCAGCCCCATGAGCATCCCCCCCACAATAACGCACAGGTAGCGGGTGGTGGCAACATTAATGCCTGAAACTTCGGCGACCGCCGGGTTTTCCCCCACGGAGCGCACGCGCAACCCGATGCTTGTTTTGGAAAAAACAAACCATGCGAGGACAATCAGCGCTACGCCCAGGAAGAAGAAGGGAGACAAATTCAGCACCGACGGGATGCGATCCATTCCCAAAGGACCGGTGTAAGGATTGCCGAGGTAGGTGGTCAGACCAAAACCGAAAATCCAGATACCCATGCCGCTCACCACTTGGTCTCCGTGCAGAGTGATGGAGAAGAAGCTGTGCAGCAAGCCGAGCAGTCCGCCGATGGCAATGCCCGCCAGAAAACCGAGCAGGTAGCTCCCCGTGCTTTGGGCAACAATGAACCCCAATGTCGCGCCGAAGAGCATTACCCCTTCCACGCCAACGTTCAACACCCCTGAGCGCTGACCGATAAGCTCGCCGAGGGCGGCGATGGTAAATATGGTCGAAGCATCCAAACTTCTAACGAAAAATTCCAGCATGGACTTACTCCTTCTCTATTTTTTGGAACACAATTTTATACCGATAAAAGAACTGAAACGCGACGAGCGTAATCATCAATACGCCCAGCATAGCATAATCAACGCCAAAACTCATGCCCAATTTCCCTTGAATGAACCGCCCGCCTACAGACAATCCGCCAAAGAGAAAGGCGACCGGAATGGCGGCGATGGGGTCTCCGAGGGCGATGAGACCGCAGATAATGCCGTAAAAAGAAAGGTCTCCGAAAAAACCATAGTTTCTGGCAATTTTGTACACGCCCGGCACTGCGGCAAAATAATGATACCCCGCCAGCCCGGCTATTGCCCCGCCAATCATAAATACCAATGAAGGTATTTTGAATGAACTGATGCC
>JAJRSQ010000117.1 GCA_024278725.1 Chloroflexota bacterium | reverse complement strand
TCGATTCCCCCGCCGAAAAAGCCGGGGTGCAGAAAGATGATCTGCTGATACGGGTGAACGACACCCCCATCACCCCCGAAATGTCGAGCGATGACGTGGTGCTGCTGGTGCGGGGGGAAGTGGGAACCACGGTGAAAATCACCGTGACCCGCGTCGGCGTCGCCGACCCCATCACGCTGGAAATTGAACGCGCCATCATCCCCAACCCCAGCGTGACGTGGCGCATTTTGGATGAAGATGCCACCATCGGCTATATTCAGCTTCGTATTTTTTCCGGCAACACCGCCAAAGAGCTGGCGCGAGCGATGCGGGAACTGGAGGCGGCGGGCGCGACCCGCTACATCCTCGACCTGCGCGGCAATGGCGGCGGTTTGCTGGATGCCGCCGTGGATGTCGCCAGCGCGTTTTTGCCCAAAGGGCTGGTGCTCACCGAAAACCGGCGCAATGCCGACCCGCAATTATATTATGTGAAACCCACCGCGCCGAAACTGCTCGACGCGCCGCTGGTGGTGCTGGTTGATGGCGGAACTGCCAGCGCCAGCGAAATTGTCGCCGGGGCATTGCAAGACCACGGACGCGCCACCCTCATCGGCGAGCGGACGTACGGCAAAGGGAGTGTGCAACTGGTCTATGATTTGTCGGACGCCTCCAGCCTGCACGTCACCGTGGCGCGCTGGCTCACCCCAAACGGGCACAGCATCGACGGCGAAGGTTTGTCCCCCGATGTGGAAATCCTTTTCTCGGAAGATGACCACGCCAACGGGCGCGACCCGCAATTTTTGAAAGCAATTGAATTTTTGCAGCAGGCAAATTCAGGAAAATGATAGAGTGACGTTATGAAAGATTTTTTCATCAGCTTTTCTAAACTTTTGGTGATGGTTGTGCTGGCGCTCATAGTGGTGATTGCCTCTTTTGGCGCGGGCATCTATTTCGCCCGCAGAACCGAGATGACGGTGGTGCGCGTCCCCGCCGCGTCCGCCGCCGTGAATCCCCCGTCCGGCACGGACGGCAAACCGTCGATGGATGTCTTTTGGGAAGCGTGGGATATTGTCCAGAGCAGCTTCTACCGCGAAGTGCCGAGCGAACAGGAGCGCATCTATGGCGCAATTCGGGGGATGGTGACCACGTTTGGCGACGAACATACCGCATTCATTGACCCTTCGCGGGCGTCCATTTTGCAGGAAGATTCCAGCGGCTCGTTTGAGGGCATCGGCGCGTCGGTGCGGATGGACGAACTGGGGCGGCTCGTCATCGCCGACCCCTTCCCCGGACGATCCGCCGCTGAAGCCGGCGTTCAGCGCGGCGATGTGGTGCTGGAAGTGGACGGGCAATCGTTGCGCGGATACAGTTTGTATGAAGCGGTGTCGCTCATCCGCGGACCGGAAGGCTCCACGGTGGTGTTGACCATTTTGCGGGAAGGCGAACCGGACTTGTTGAAAATTTCGGTGGTGCGCGCCAAAATCGAAATTGAAGTGGTCACCTCGAAAATGCTGGATGGGAATGTGGGCTATATCAGCCTCAGCGAATTCAGCAGCGGCGCATCCGGCAAAGTGAACGCCGCCATCGAAGATTTGCGGCAACAGGGCGCGACCGGGCTGATTTTTGACCTGCGCAGCAATCCGGGCGGCTTTTTGTCCGAGTCCATCGCCGTCTCCAGCCTGTTTTTGGAAGACGGTACGCCTGTGGTGCGCGAGCGCCGCAAAGGGGTTGCCGACGATGAGATTTTCCGCGCCCAGGGGTTGCACTCCGCCACCGACATCCCATTGGTGGTGTTGGTGAACCGGAGCAGCGCCAGCGCCAGCGAGATTGTCGCCGGGGCGATGCGCGACAACGGCAGAGCGACCATCGTCGGCGAGCAGACTTTCGGCAAGGGGACGGTGCAATTACCGCACACCCTGAGTGATGGCTCCGAACTGCGCGTAACCATCGCGGAATGGCTCACGCCGGACGGCAATTCCATCGACAAAGAGGGAATTGTGCCGGATGTGGTGGTGGAACTGACGCAGGAAGACTTCCTCGACGGGTTAGACCCTCAACTCGACCGCGCCGTGGAATTTTTGCAGAACGGGAAATGATGATAACGATATGACTCAATCCGGCATCAAAATTATCGCCAAAAATAAAAAAGCTTTTCACGATTACCATATTTTTGACACCATTGAGGCGGGAATTGTGCTCACCGGCAGCGAGATAAAAAGCATTCGCGCGGGGCAGGTGAATTTGCGGGACGGGTACGCGACCATTCAGGACGGCGAAGTGTGGTTGATGAACGTGCACATCGCCCCGTACAATCAGGCGAACCGCGAAAATCACGAGCCGCGCCGCACCCGGAAGTTGCTCCTTCACCGCCGCGAAATCAACCGGTTGCTGGGGAAATTGCAGGAAAAAGGTCTGACGCTCATCCCGCTGAAGCTGTATCTGAAAAATAGCCGCGCCAAAGTGGAACTGGGGCTGGCGCGCGGCAAAAAACTGTACGATAAACGCGCCGCGCTCAAAGAGAAAGAATCGCGGCGGCAGATTGCCCGCGTGGTCGGCAGACGCGGCAAGGGGTATGAGTAGGGGCGGGTGCGAAAGTGAGCGGATGAGCGGTTCGCACGCTCGGTATCGAACTTTCCGCCCTGTATGGGTCTTTGGGAATTCAAGGGGCGGTCATTGCGAGCACGGCTGTTGCAAAGTAAATTTTAAGGTTGCCGGTTTTCATGATTTCACGCCGCAGGGGCGATTTGCGAGCCGCTCTTACGCATTTTCTCCGGTTTTAACGAAAATCGGTGGTGTTGTAGGGGCACGCTGCAGCGTGCCCCTACATTTCCTGCACAAAGTATTGTTTGTCAAGCGACTTTGCAACAGCCCTGTCATTGCGAGCGCAGCGAAGTTGGAAATACCCGAAGGGTGCAATCGCCACGCTTCAATGGCGGAGATTGCTTACCCCGTTGGGGCACAGGTCGGCGTTGCACGCCTCGCAATGACACTTGCGTATCCTGTCAGTCAACTTGAACCACTGCCTTTTTTGAAAACAGTTGCGCGCTTGATTGAAAAAATACATCCCGGACTTGGAAATGACCCCGAAACCCGAAACCCTGACCGCCATAGCCGCCGAATTCGGCACGCCGCTGTACGTTTACCACGCCGACACCCTCCGTCGCCGAGCCGCCCGGCTGAAGTCTGCACTGGCGCGGTTGGACGCCCACATCCATTTCAGCGTCAAAGCCAATAGCAACCTCTCCGTTTTGCGGATGATGCACCGGCTCGGTTTCGGTTTCGATGTGGTTTCCGGCGGCGAATTGGCGCGCCTGCAGACGGCGAACATCCCCACGGGGGAGGTCAGTTTTGCGGGGGTGGGAAAAACCGTGCCCGAAATTCGGCGGGCGCTGGCGGCGAATATTGACTATTTCACCGTCGAATCGGCGGGGGAATTGGCGCGGATTGCGGCGCTGGCGACGGAAATGGCGCTGCCCGCCCGCGCCGTGTTGCGCCTCAACCCCAATGTGGACGCCCATACCCACAAATACATCACCACCGGACACGCGGAAAATAAATTCGGGCTGGATCTGGACACCGCCGCGACGCTGTGGCGGCAGTTCAGCGACCATCCCGCGCTGACGCTCGTCGGCGTGCATCTGCACATCGGCTCGCAGGTGCGGCTGGTGGAACCGTATCTGCTGGCGGCGAAAAAGGTGCTCGCTTTCATCGCTGCGCGACGGGCGGAAGGTTTTGCGGTGGAGACGCTCGATTTCGGCGGCGGGTTCGGCATCGGGTATGATGGCGGCGACGATTTTTCGCCCGAAATGCTGGCGGATGCGCTGCAACCCATGCTGGCGGGGCAGTCGCTGCGGGTGGTTTTCGAGCCGGGGCGCTGGCTGATTGCGCCCGTCGGCGTGCTGCTGATGACCGTTCAGTATGTGAAACAGGCGGGAAAAAAGACCTTCGTGGTGGTGGACGCGGGGATGCACACGATGATTCGTCCGGCGCTGTATGGCGGGGAACACCGAATTGTCCCGCTCAGTCCGGCGGCGGATGCGTCCGCCGTGGTGTGCGACGTGGTCGGTCCCATCTGCGAGTCATCCGATTTTTTGGGGAAAGACCGTGAACTGCCGCCCGTTCAATCCGGCGATGTGCTGGCGCTGCTCGATGCGGGCGCATACGGGATGGTGATGACCTCGAATTACAATTCGCACCCCCGTCCGGCGGAAGTGCTGTTGGATGGCGACCGCTACCGGCTGGTGCGCCGCCGCGAAACGATGGACGACCTTTTGGCGGCGGAACGGGCATGTCTCGGCGGGGATGATTGACCCGCCCCCCTCACTTTTTCAACATCCAACGAATTTGATAGGGCGAAAAGGGAATATTTGCGCCGGGGCATAATTCCCCGCAAAGAATATCAACCCAGTGCCCCGATGTTTCCGGGGCGCGGAAAACCTGCGGGCGCGCCGAAACGTTGTGCACGCACAGCACCCGCTCCGACGCATCGGGGGCGGTGCGCCACAGCGCGAAAAAAGCTTCGGGGGTGGAGATGATTTCCTGCCCGCCGTGCGGGTGAAATGCGCGATGCGCCGCGCGGGCGCGCAACAGCTCCGTGTACCGCCGAAAGACCTGCGCCGCCACCGATTGCCGATTCTCCAGCGCGGCATCCAGTTCCGCCCGCACCCATTTTTCGCGGTTGATGGTGCGCGCGCGTCCCGTTTCTTCCACGCCCACCAAATTATTGTGCGACCCCACCAGACTGTGGATGTAAATGCCCGGCACGCCTGCCAGCGCCAACATCATCGCCTGAGAAACCATAAAACGGTTCACCTGAAGCGATTGCGGTTCATCGGCATTGGGCGCGGAGAGCGCGTCAAAAAGGGTGATGTTCAGCTCATAGGGGCTTTCCGTGCCGTCCGGGTTGGTTTTGTAGCTGACCAATCCGCCGTGCGCCCGCGTTTTTTGCACCAGCGCCTCAATTTCCGCGGCGGATAAAATATCTTTGGCGGGCATCACCCCGATGCCGTCATGCGAGGCGGTGAAGTTGAAATAGGTGGTCTGATTGCCGGGCGTGACGAGCGTGTGCGCCCACTGTTGCAGGGCGGCGCTGTTGCCGGTGTGCAGAGTGTGCAGAATTAATGGCGGCAGCGGGAAATTGTAGACCATCTGGGCTTCGTTGGTTCCGTCGCCAAAATAGCTGATATTTTCCGCGTGCGGCACATTCGTTTCGGTGATGAGGAGGACGTTGGGGGCAACCGCATCGAAAATGGCGCGGAAAAGCTGAATCACGCGGTGCGTTTGCGGCAGATGGATGCACGGTGTGCCCACTTCTTTCCACAAATACCCGACGGCATCCAGCCGGATGAATTCTGCGCCGTGCGCCGCATATGCCAGCAGAACATCCACAATATCCAGCAGCACAGCGGGATTTTCGTAATTCAAGTCTATCTGGTCGGCGCTGAACGTTGTCCAGACATATTGTGTGCCGGTAGCGGCTTCAAACGGGGTGAGCAACGGATGCGTGCGCGGGCGGGTCACGCTGTGGACATCGGTGGTGGGGGGGAGGGTGATGAAATAGTCCCGAAAGGCGGGGTCGCCGTGCAGAAACGCCTGAAACCACTCGCTTTGCGCGGAAATGTGGTTGATGACCGCGTCGAACATCAAGCGGAAGTTTTTTCCCAGCGCGTGGATATGTTCCCAACTGCCCATCGCGGGGTTGACCGCCAGATAATCCACCACTGAAAAGCCATCATCGGATGAAAATGGAAAGAAGGGCAGCAGATGCACACTGCTGATGATGCCCTTCAGCCGTTGCGTCAGCACGATTGCCAGCGTTTGCAGGGTGGCTTCGCCGGGCGCTTGGATTTGGTCGCCATAGGTGATGAGGATGGCGTCTTTTTCCGACAGCAATTCGGCGTGCGGCGTTGCCAGTTCGGGGTGTTGCGCGGCGAAGTCCGCCAATTGGTGTTGCAACTGGGAAAAAACCGTGTCGGCGGCATCGCCGTACAGTGTGTGCAAATGAGCGCGCATCGTATGTGCCAATTCTTGGGGCAGCGCAAATGGTTTGGGCATTGGTCGCAGAAATTATCCTTTTACCCCACCCGCCGAAAGCCCTTCCGAGAGATACCGTTGCAAGCCAAAGAAGAGGATGACGATGGGCAGGGTCATCACGGTGGATGCCGCCATCACCACTTCCATCCGTGGGCTGGGGTCGTTGAAAATAGTATTGATTTTTATCGGAATGGTGAACAGTTCGCGGCTGTTCAGGAAGACAAAGGCGTACAAAAATTCATTCCAGGCTATCATAAATGTGTAAATGCTGACGGAGACCAGCGCGGGGATAGCCAGCGGCAGCACGATGCGCCAGATGACCTCGAAGCGGTTGCAGCCGTCAATCAGCGCAGCTTGCTCAATTTCGCCGGGGATGGTGCGGAAATAGTTTGAGAGCATGTACATCGCCACGGGCAGGGTCTGCGCCAGATAGGTCAGAATGAGGATGGATAAATTGTCTTGAATCTCGATGCCGGTCCAGCGGCTCACCTGGGCAAGCATAGCAAAAAGTGGAATGATGAGCAAAACGCCGGGGAACAAATAAATCAGCAGGATGCTGTTGAGCATGAAATTTTTGCCCCGGAAACGCAACCGGACGATGGCATACGCGCCGAGCGTGGAGAGCATCACTGCCAGCGCGGCGGTCGGCACGGCGACTTTGGCGCTGTTCAGCACATTTCTGCCGAAATTCTGATAACGGTCCCAATTGGGGTTGAACAATTCCTGATAGGCATCCAAACGCCATTCGCTGGGAATCCAGACCGGCGCGCGTCCGGCAATCTCCGCGCCGGTTTTGAAAGATGAAGCGAACATCCAGTAAAAGGGGAAGACCACCGAGGTGAGAAACACCAGCAGTCCCGCCCAGAAGAAAAAGCGTCCCCACGTCATTCGGTGGGCAATATAATCTATAACCGACATTTTTTCGGTGCGAGCTGTCATATTTCGTTTCTCCAAAAATTATTCTTCTTCAATGTTGCGCATCACAAAACCGATGTAAAAGACCATAAAGACCACCAGAATCACCAGCAGTATCATTGAGGTTGCCGCCCCCTTGCCGAAGTTGAACAGCTTGAAGCTGAACTCGTAGGTCAGAATGGGCAAAACTTTTGTGCCGAACCCACCGCCGGTGAGCAGGAAAATATCCTCAAATTTATTGAACGTCCAGATGAGCCGCAAAAGAAATATCGCGCCCAACACATAGCGCAATTCCGGCAGGGTGATATACCAGAAGCGCGCCCACGATTTCGCGCCATCCACCGCCGCGGCTTCGTACAAACTTTTGTCAACGGCTTGCAGACGGGCGAGAATCATCAGCATGGCGAAGGGGAAATATCGCCACGCATCAAACAGGATGACCATCACCAGCGCCCACCCTCGCGTGGATAACAGCGCGATGGGCTGCTCAACCAGATTGGCGGACATCAGCAAATAGTTGATGACGCCGGACGGTTTCGGGTCGAGCATCCAGCGCCACACGAAGGCAACGCTGACGATGGGGGCGATGTAGGAGAAGAGGAAGGTGGCTCGGAGCGCGCCTCGCCCTTTGAAGGGTTGGTTCAGCAGCAGCGAGGCAATCAGCCCCAGCAGAACCGCCATCGTCGTGGCAACGAAGGAATAAACAATGCTGGTGATTGCTGCGCCCATATTGGTGATGTTATGATATTTGAAGGCGAAATCGTTGAAAACTTTGGTGTAATTTGCGAAACCGACGTATGGGGCATTGAAAACATCGTTCAGATTGCTCAGCCCGACGTTGCGGAAACTAATCCAGATGCTGAAAATGGCGGGGAACAACACCAGCCCAAATACAATGAGGGCAACAGGGGTGATGAGCAGCCACGCCAGACGCGCTTCTCGCGCTTGCATTGAGTTGAATTTTCGGACGCGGGATGTTGCGGTCATAGGGCAGTCCTTTCAGTGGGAAGGTTGGAAATTCGAGATTGAGGATTAGGGTTACAAATCAGCCCCTAATCGCCAATCGCTAATTTCCAAACCGGGAGCAGAGACGCGCCCCACTCCCGGTTTTTCGGGTAAATTATTGTGCCTGACGTTCTGCCAGCAGCGTTTCCACCTGCTCTTGCAGGAAGGCTGCGGCTTCTTCGGGAGTCATGCTCCCTTCCAGCGCGATGGCGCTGATGACTTGCGGGATGAGCAGTCGCCCTTCAATGTCACCGATGACGGCGCGTTCCGTTGCACCATAATCGGGGCGGAAGAGCCAGCGCTGCATGGAGTCGTAGCCGTTGGCGATTTGTTCCAGTGTGGCGGGGTCGTAATTGGCGAAGTATTCGCTGCTGTTTTTCCAGCCGTCAACTGCGCTCTTCAGCACGGGGACTTTCCCGAAGGGAGCCAAGCCCAGCACGTCCTGATATCCGCTGGTGAGGAAGTATTTCACCACGTCCTGCGCGGCGGGGTCGGCGCCTTTCAGAATGCCGAGGGTGACCAACTGCCCGTAACTGGCGGAGCCGTTGGGTCCTTGCATCACCGGGGCGAAGCCGGTGCGATTTGCGAGGTCAGGCGTGGCGAGTTGCGCTTTGCCGCCACCTTCCAACCCGGAGCCGTCCACCAGGTCATCCATGATGTAGGTGCTGTAGAACAGCATCGCCGATTGGTCGTATTCGTAAGTTTCCCGTGCGCCGCGCCAGTATTGCGGACCCGGAGTGGCGCAATCCTGCAGGCTGGTGTAGAAGCGCAGGGCTTCAATCATTTCCGGGGTGTTGAAGGTGACATTGCCGTTTTCATCGAAGGGCCAGGCATTGTTGGAAATGGCAACTTGTTCAAAAATTTGTTGCCCGTAATTCTGACCGGGGTCGGTGCCGAGCGTTATGCCGTAGAGGAAGTTTTCATTGCCGGGGATGGCTTCACAGGCGGCTTTGATGCTGTCCCAAGTGGTGGGGGCGTCCAAGCCGAGTGTGTCGAACAGGTCTTTCCGATACCAGATAGCCTGAATCCAGCCGTCATACGGCACGGCGGCGTGCATGCCGGTGGCGGGGTCAATCACCATATTGAGCGGACCGTCGCGGAAATCGTCCACGCCGATGCTGTTGATGACCGCTTCGGCGGCGTTTTCATCCAGAATGCCGTCCGCGGAGAATGCGGCGACGCGTTCAATGCCCATCCGCACGATGTCGGGGGTACGGTTGGCGGCAACGGCGATGGTCATCCGCTGGGAAATACCACCTTCTTCAATGGGGATGATGCGGACTTCAACATTGGGGTTTTCTGCCATGTATGCGGCGGCAACTTTTTCATAAACTGCCACACGTTCCGCTTCATTGTCGGTTGTCCAGAATTCAACCAGTTGTTTGTCGCCCACCTGAGGATTCAGGTAATCTTCGGCAACCTGTTTGTCGGGGATGCACAATTTCTGCCCGACTTCAATTTCATCGGGATTGACAATTTTGCTGTACGAATCATCACTTTGCGCTGCCAGATTGGTTGCGTCCACAATTGCCGGGTAGGCGAAAATGCTGCCGAAATAGCGGTCAGCCAGTTTCGAGAGCCAATCATTGGCTTGCACGGTGTAATCATCGGCGCAGGTGGGACCTTGTGCCGCAACGGGGAGGGCGAACAAGCCCAGCATGGCGATGATGGTGACGATGAGGATCAGTTTTTTAGACATTTCTCTTTCACTCCTTTTTGATTTTTCGGGTTTTTATGGATTACGGTTCAGGTTATTGCGGAATATCGGTTGCTGCGTCACCTCCTTTTTCATGGTTCAGGCTCGACGCTCGAACAACAAGTGATGGTTGCAATAGGATGGGGGTTTCTTCCGGCGGTTCACCACGAATGGTGTCAATCAGCATTTCGGTCACCAGTGTGCCAATCTGATAAATCGGCTGGCGCACGGTTGTCAGCGGGGGATGGGTGTTTTCAGCCCACGGAATATCATCAAATCCGGTGATGGCAATATCTTTGCCAACCGTCAACCCTAAATTTTGCGCGGCGGTCAGCGCCCCAATCGCCATTAAATCGTTTCCGGCGACAATTGCCGTGG
>JAJRSQ010000116.1 GCA_024278725.1 Chloroflexota bacterium | reverse complement strand
TTTTCCACCTGATGCGCCGGCAACGGTTCGCCCCCGCCCATCAAATTCGCCATAAAGGTGATGCGCGCAATCTGCTCGATGGTTTCGGTGCGATGAAACGCCTGCATCGGGCTGTTGCCCACCGCCAGCGAGCCGTGACGCTGCAAAATAATGCCGTCGTGCTGCCGGATGGCGTGTCGGATGGCGGCGGCATTCTCGGCGCTGGACGGGGTGGAATACGGCGTGGTGGCAATCAACCCCAGGGTGACAATCACTTCCGGCAACATACATTCGGTGAGCGATACCCCCGCAATGCTGAGCGCGACGGCGGTCGGCGGGTGAGCATGCACCACGGCGCGCACATCGGGGCGATTTTTGTACACTTCCAGATGCATCGCCATTTCCGAGGTGGGGCGCAGATGAGCGTTCTCCGCCGTGGGGGTATCCATCCGCTGCCCGTCCAAATTGATGACGAGCAGTTCTTCCGGGCGCATAAACCCTTTGCACAGCCCGCTGGGCGTGCAGAGAATGCGGGTATCGTCCAATCGGGCGGAAATATTTCCGTCGCCGCTGACGATGAATTCTTTTCGATAGAGTAACTGACCCACCCGCACAATTTCCGCGCGGAGGTCGGCTTCTGTGGTGAGGTTGTCGGGCATAGATTATTCCTTGAGAAGTTTCGCCGCCAATTGCGCGATGGCGGTGGTGAAAGGGGCTTGAGGGTTGCTGAGCGCCAGCGGCTGCCCGCTGTGGATGGCTTTGCACAGTGTCGGCTCGAAAGGGATTTCCGCGAACAGCGATGTGCGCAACGTTTTTTCCATGCTCGCCCGTTTCAACGTGGGGGTGGCAGTGTTGCCATTGAAAACAAGACACACGCGCTTGGGCGGGGCGTCCAGCGCGGCGATGGTTTTCCGCGCCACGGCGGCGGATTGCAGGGACGGCAAATCGGGGGCGGTAACCAGCACGAGTTTATCGAGCAGGGGCATTATCGCTAAAACATCTTTTGAAAAAACCGATGGTAAATCGAAAATGGCGAACGGGTACGCGGATTTAATCTGTTTGGCAATGGCTTCCAAATTGTGGACGACAGGCGCGGCGCGGCGTATCAGCGGCGATGCCAGTAACCTGACCCCCGTTTTCGGGTGCGGAGCCAGCACTGCGTTCAACACTTCTTCCGTCAGCGAGTCTGATGTGTGCTGTAAATCCGCCAGCGATTTTTTGGGGCGCAATCCCAGCATCAACCCGGCGTGTCCCGCCAGCGGATGGAGGTCTGCCAGCACGGTGGGCGCTTTTTTGCTCAACCCGATGACGGCGGCGATATTCACGGCGAGGGTGGAAACGCCCACGCCGCCGCGCAAGCTGAAAAATCCGATGGTTATCCCGCCGGGGGCGGACGCAGCGGGCGCATCGTCGGCGAGCAGTTCGTTCACTTTCAAGACAATATCAGCGGGGGCGACGGTTTTGGGCATATAATCGGTTGCCCCGGCGTTGATGGCGGTCTCTTGGTCAATGGGCTGAAACCGCGCCGAATACACCAGAATGGGCAGGTTTTTCAGTCCCGGCATCGCCCGCACCCGTTGGGTGAACTGGTAGCCAGTCATCTGCGGCATCATAATATCCACAATGATGAGGTCGGGCTTTTTTTTGTTGATGGCGTTCAGAGCGGTGGGTCCATCCGGCGCGACAACGACGGTGTGTTTGGCGTTTGACAGGGTGAATTGCATCAAACGCAAAATATCGGGGTCGTCATCTACCACTAGAATGCGAGCCATTGTTTAGTCCTCGGTAATGATGCTGAACAGCGCCACAGCTTCTTTGTTCACCAGAATGACGGGTCCGCTGAATTGGACATTCGGGAAGAATGAATTTTCCGCCGTGCCCTGAAAGATGGGCATAAATCGGGTGGTGCCTATGGTGAGAATTGCTTTCAAATCAAATTTGCCGATGATTTCGAGCCTGCCGCAGATTTCAAATGAGGGTAGGGTGATGAAAATATTTTCGGTGCTTTTGGAAAAAGCGTTGTATTTGTGTTCTTTCGAGAGTCCGTCGGTTTCGGTGGGGAGTACCACAAAAGTGATGTGCCGTTTTTCCAGCGCCGCTTTATCATACCTGCCGATGATTTCGCCGGGGGTGTTGATGCGTGAAACGTAAACGCTTTGCACCTGCAGGAAATCGGTCATCCGGTCATTCAGCACATCAGCCAGCCGCCGGTTGCCCACCGAAATCTGGGCGGAAAAACGGTGACTGCTGGTGAAAATATCGGCGGTGAGGAGCGATTGGCGGAGGATTGGCGCTGCCATAGGCTATCCTTTCGGGGTATGGCGCTAATGCAGTTCAATTGAATCCAGTATGCCGATGATGGCGGAATTGATGGGCGCATCTTTGATGCCGGTCACCTGCCGCACGCCGTTCCCTTCCCGCAGTACCAGCACGGTGTCGCCGATACCGGCATGGGTTTGGTCAATGGCAATGAGCGATGCCGGCTCCGGCTGGTCGGGTTGGTGCATCAGTTGGACGACCAGTAATTTTTTCCCGTGGTACGCAGGGTGTTTAACGGTTGATACGATTGTACCAATAACTTTGCCAATTTCCATAAAGACGCGATTAAAATTCGCTGTATCCTTGTTTTAAAATATATGAAAACCCTTCTTCGGTCACGTCAACCGTTTCAACAATGCCGATGACCGCTAAATCGGTGGGGGTTCCCTTCACATCCAGCGCCAGCGATGCTTCCCGCGAGCGCGCCAAAACCACGATGTCCCCAAAACCCGCTCGCAAGCCCGCATCGGCGGCAACCTTCCGCGAGCCGACCGGCTGGAGATGTTTGTTGAGCGGTTGCACCACCAGCAATTTCACCCCTTCCAGTCCGGGGTTTTTGATGGTGGCAACCGCAGTGCCGACAATTTTCCCGAAGAGCATCGCGTTACCTGCGCGTCGCCAGCACGCGGGCAATGGCGGCGTCGATGATGCTTTCGGGGACGGTGTCGCCCAGTTTGGCGATGACGGCGGCTTTTATCTGCGCCACCGGCGCGTCCCCGGATGCGGGTTGCGGGGCGGCGCTCTCTTTGACGAAAGAGATGCCCAGACTGCGCGCTTTTTCCTGTGCCAATTCGGTGTAAACGGAATCGTCGTTCAGCGGCAGGGTGGTGATGCCCTGCGCCGCCAACGCTTCGATGTCCCGTTCGGTGTAAAAAGTTTTTCGGCTCATATTATTTCATGGGGCGACCATCCAACGCTTCCAGCGCGTTGATGGCGGCGGTTTTGGCGGTGAGAATTTCGGCTTCCGACCCTGACATCCACATTCTGCCGAAACGACCCACCGATGCAACGTGAATCAGTTTGATGTTGGCGCGCTTTTCCGCTTCATTTGCCGCCAAATTGATGTATGCTGCCGGGGCGCATTCCAGCACCAGCAGCGTTTCACCGGCAACGAGCATGCTCCCTTTGGTGAAACGGTTCAGCAATTGCGCCTGATACGGGTCAACATTGGTTATCATCTGGAATGATGCCACTTGCGGTTTGATGCGGTCGCTTTCCGCCAAGCCCAACCGCGCCAGCACCATCCGTCCCGCTTCGATGACGGCGGCTTGCGAATGGGAATGAATCTCGAACATCCCGAATTCGCGTTCAACAATCTGCGCGCCGGGTTTCACTTCGGTGGCTTTCACGGCGATGTCCACCACGCGGAAGACTTCATTGCCGGGCGCCATCTCTACATATAAAGATGCCATCCCTTCCACGGGCAAATCGCCCTGGGTGACCGTGCCCACAAATGCGCCATACTGCGGTTGCATGCGGTCTAAAAAGCAATATGCCCGCAATTGAAAATTACTGTCTGCCATATTGTGCCTCATTTCAACTTGATAGTGCCACCCCGGTGGGGGTCACAAACATTGGATGGGGAGGAATTTCGGTGGCAACGCCGGTGATATTTTCGACCACTTGCCCCATTTCGGCGAAACTTGCGCTCCCCCCCACCAGATAGATGCGCTCAACGGGGTGGTGGGCGATGTGCCGGCTCACGATGGTGGCGACCTTTTCCATCACCGGTTTGACCACCGGAAACAGCCGCCGGTGATTATTGGGGTCTTTCTTCAGCGTTTCCGCCTCTTCAAAAGAAATATTGTGCGCCCCCGCAATCACCAGTGAAAAATGTGTGCCCCCGGTAGCTTCATCGGCGGTATAAACGACCTGCCCGTCTTTGATGATGGCGATGCCCGTGGTTCCGCCGCCGACATCCACCACCGCGCCGTTTTGCACGCCGAGCACGAGGTTCGCCGCGCTCGGCTCATCGAGCATGCCGCTGCATGCCAGCCCCGCGCTGTACAGCACGTTTTCGCAGACGCGGGCATCGGCGCGGGAGGTGCCGGGCGGGTAACAGGTGGCGGCGGTGGTCAGTTCCACCCCCAGTTTTTGCTCGATGGTCTGTTTCATCCGGCGCACAATATCGCTGGCGCCGAGATAATCCACCACCAGCCCGTCGCGCACAACTTGCGCAAACTGGTATGCGCCCGCCAACGGTTGTTTGTTGCCGTCCAGCACCACCATCACAATATAAGCCGTGCCCAAATCCACCCCGACGTGCAGGGTGTCCGGCGCGGAATATTTTGCGCCGTTGGGATTGTGCATCAGCGCATTGACGGCATCCAACAGGGGATAATCGCTCATCGGGGAACAGAAAATCTATTTGTCGCCGGGCAGAATCATTTCCACATCGGAATGGGGGCGAGGAATGACATGCACGCTCACCAGTTCGCCGACTCGTTTCGCGGCGGCAGCGCCGGCGTCGGTGGCGGCTTTCACCGCACCGACATCCCCGCGCACCATCACCGTCACGAAGCCCGCGCCGATGTATTCTTTGCCGATGAGTTTGACGTTGGCGGCTTTGACCATCGCGTCGGCGGCTTCAATTGCGCCCACCAGCCCTTTGGTTTCGACCATTCCGAGTGCGATCATTTGGATATCCATTAATGTATCTCCTTTAAAAGTGTTTCGAGTTTCGGGTTTTTATGTTTCAAGTTGCAGCGTTGTCTCCACGCAACACGAAATACGATACGATTATGATTTTCTACTCAATCAGAATCCGGGGGGAATTTATACAATGTCATTGCGAGGCGCGTTTTTTGCGCCGACCTGTGCCCC
>JAJRSQ010000115.1 GCA_024278725.1 Chloroflexota bacterium | reverse complement strand
TGCGGGCAAATTATGCTTTCCGCGCCGTTCCCGTTCCGGCGGGTGAACATCGGGTGCGCATGGAATTTTCGCCCGTCAGTTGGAAAATCGGACTGGCAACCAGCGGCTTGACGGTGCTGTTTTTGATATTGGTGGTTGGTTATTGGATGTTGGGGAAACGTGAGGCGTGATACGTGATGCGTAAAGTGCAACCCTGCAACCCTGCTACCCTGCTACTTTGCTACCCTGCTACTTTGCTACCCTGCTACTTTGAAACTCAACACTCACAACACAAAAAAGGAGTTGTAACAATGTACAATTTTAGCCCCGCCGCAGAAAATGAAACTTTTGTTTTTGGCGCAGAACGCCCCGGATATTCCCACGATGAAACCGTCGCGGAATGGATTACCGCCATGCAAGCGCGGGGGATTCGGCGGGTGTGCTGTTTGCTGGATGAACGTCAACTACGCTTTTATGATGATTTGTTGGGTGAGTACCGGGCAGCCTTTGGCGCAGAAAATGTGTGCTCTGCACCCATCGCCGATTTCAAACCGGCGAATGAAGCGTTGCTGGAAGAAACAATCTTCCCCTTTCTGGATGAATCGGAGGCGCAGAAAATGCCCGTCGTGGTGCATTGCTCAGCGGGGAGCGGGCGCACGGGGCATGTGCTGGCGGCATGGTTGGTTCACAAATATAACTGGGACGCCGATACCGCCATCGAAGCGGTAAAAAACACCGAAGCCGACCGTAATCCCTATGAAGCGGGGAATAGTGTTCACGCCCTGCTGGAACGCATTCGGAAATAACACCCTATGCCCACCGAATTTCTGACCGTCATTTTCGGCTTGCTCTCCGCGTTGAGTTGGGGAACCGGCGATTTCAGTGGCGGGCTGGCAACCAAACGAAATAAACTGCTGGCGGTGATGCTGGTCTCGCAAGGCGTGGGCGCAGTGGTGCTGGTGGCGCTGGCATTCGTGTTCGACAAAACATTGCCGCCGTGGAGTCAACTCGGCTGGGGCGCATTGGCGGGCGCAGTGGGCGTCATCGGGCTGTCGCTGTTTTATCACGCGCTGGCAACAGGCACAATGGGTATCGTCGCGCCGGTCTCCGCCGTGACCACCGCCCTGCTGCCGCTCATCGTCGCCGCCATCACCGAAGGCGTCCCCGCGCTGTGGCAGCAAATCGGATTCGCGGTGGCGCTGGTGGCGGTCTGGCTGCTGGCGGGCGGAATGAGCCGCCATCAAAAATTGAAACTCGCCGATTTAAAATTGCCCATCCTCGCCGGTATCAGCTTCGGGCTGTTTTTCATTTTCATCGACCGCGCCAGCGCCGAAGCGGCATTCTTCCCGCTGGTGGCGGCGCGCACCGCTTCGCTCAGCCTGATGGGGGGCGCACTGTTGACGCGGCGGCAATCGGCGCGGATTGCCCTGCCGGATTTGCCGCTGGTGGCGACCGCCGGCATTTTCGACGCGCTGGGCAACGCCTTTTTCGCGCTGGCGACACAAACCGGGCGGCTCGATATTGCGGCGGTGCTGTCATCGCTCTATCCGGCATCCACCGTGTTTTTGGCGTGGATCATTCTGAAGGAAAAAATGGGGAAATCGCAGTGGGCGGGGGTTGCGCTGGCACTGCTGGCGCTGGCGCTCATTTCGGCGTAAAGCATTTTTCGGTGCAGGAGCGTCATGAGCCGTTGGAAAACCTTTGCCAAAAAAGAATGGCTGCTCATTTTATCCACGCTGGGCGTGTTTCTCACCTCCATATACCTGCGTCGCCTGCCGTCATATTCCATCTCCGACACCGAAATTTTATACATCCTGCTGGTGCTGTTCATCATCACCACCGGATTGCAACGGCACAATGTGTTGGACGCAATCGCCCGCCAACTCGAACAGGGACGGTTCATCCCCACAAAATTGGTACTGGCAACATTCTTTTTCTCCATGCTGGTGACAAACGATGTGGCGCTATTGGCAATTGTGCCGTTGACGATGTTGCTGCGCATTGAGCGCAAAGACTGGCTGGTCATTCTGGAAATTCTGGCGGCAAATGCCGGGTCTGCGCTGTCACCATTCGGTAATCCCCAAAATTTGTTCATTTACTGGTTTTACCAAATCCCATTCGGCGATTTTCTATCTGAAATCGCACCGTTCGCGCTGACCTTTCTGCTTTTGCTGACGATTGCAACCTTCATCATCAACTCAAAAGAGAATCACCCCCCGACCCGTTCATCCCCAAAATTATCAGCGCCCGCGTATTTTTATCTCGGTGCGTTGCTTCTTTTCGCGCTGGCAATCTTGCGGGTATTGCCCATCCTCATCGGGGGGGCGATTATTTTTTATGCGTTGCTGGCAGACCGGAAAAGTTTGCAGATAGATTACGCCCTGTTGCTCACCTTCGGCTTCTTTTTCGGCTTCTCCGATAATTTGCGGGTGCTGTTGGCTGGCGCACTGGCTCATCCCCGGCATATATTTCTGCTATCCGCCATATTGAGCCAAATTATCAGCAATGTGCCGACGGCGTTACTGCTGGCGGATTTCACCGTCCATTGGCAGCCACTTTTATGGGGTGTCAGTGTGGGGGGATTTGGAAGTTTACTCGGTTCGCTGGCGAATCTGATTGCCTACCGGATATATGTCCGGCAGGAGAAACAAAAATCGCTGCAATTTACCGTGAAGTTCCATCTGGCGAGCTATGCGGCTTTTTTTGTGGGGATATTTTTGTATTCTGTCACTCGCGGGGGTTGAAAGTTTGGTCATCCCACTGCCAAAATACGGGCTGCCAGCCGACACCTTCCACCGCCAGCGCGCCGATGGCGCCGGGCGTCGGCTCAAATGCCATCAACTGCCAGCGGGAAACATCTTCCGGGCGGTCGGCGGCGGACAAGCGCAGATTTTTGCCCGCCGCATCCACCACACTGATGTCCCGCAATTGACGGGTGATGCCGTCGCCGCACCCTTTTAGATACGCTTCTTTCCCCGTCCAAATCGAAAAGAAGACGCGCGCTTTTTCAGCCGCCGGCGTGTTCGCCAGCCATTCATTCTCTTGCGGCGAATAAAAACGAGCGGCAAATTTCTCCATCTGCCGCATAGTGCGCATCCACTCCACATCCACCCCCACCAACCGCCCGGTGGTCACCGCGCACACCAGCAATTCCCCGCTATGCGACAAGTTGAACCGGACATCGGTATCAGGGCACGCCAGCATCGGTTTGCCCTGCGACAGATAGTTGAATCGCAACTCGGCGGGGGAGATTTGCAGATGGTACGCCAGCGTAGCCCGCAACAAACCACGGGTGATGGCGAATTTCTCCCGCGCAGAAGGTTGATTGAGCCGCGCCATCCGCGCGCGTTCATCGGCGGAGAGGGTCGCTTTCAGCGCGGGAATGACGTTTTCAGGCTGGGAAAGGGTCATCTGCCACACATGCACCACCGCCTCATCGAGCGGTGGCGGGGTGGCGGGAGGTGTATTCCAGATGACGGTTTCGGGGATTGCGGGTTGGGTCACGGGCGTGTTTCACCCACTTTCAGTGTGCCGGTGCGGCGAAAACGCACCCGAATCGATTGCGCCCACCGGCGCAGGGGACGTAATCGGAACAGCAGAAAGAGCGCCATCACCGAGCCATACAGCAACGGGCGGGTTAAATCGGCTTTGACCACCCAAATGAAGTGGACAATCGCCAAACCGCCCGCCAGATACACCAGCCGGTGCAGTTTCTTCCAGCGTTTGCCCAACCGTTTCATCGCGCTGCGGTTGGAGGTGAGCGCCAGCGCCAGCAAAATGAGGAAGGCGGAAAATCCAATCAACGCATATCGTTTTTCAAAAATGGCTTCCTGCAACAATTCCCGGTCGAAACCGTAATCCAGCCCGACGAAAATCAGAAAGTGCAGTGTCGCGTACAGCGCGGCATACAGCCCGAACAGCCGCCGCACCGGAATGAGCTTTCGCCAGCCGAACAGGGCGTTGAGCGGGGTGATTGCCAGCGTCAGGATGAGCAGAATCAGGGCATACCGTCCGGTGCGAAAGGTGAGTTCCTGAATCGGATTGACGGTGAGATTATTGGTGAAATAATCCTGCACCGTCCACGCCAGCGGGAGCAGCGCCCCAATATGGGTGATAATTTTCAAATAAAGTGGTTTTATCGTCGGTATATGCATTAAAAGTTTGCTCGCAAATCCAAGTCGCTGTACAGCGCGGCGACCTCTTCTTCATACCCGTTGAACATCAACGTTTTGCGCCGCCCCAATTCGCCGATGCGCCGCTCGGATTTTTGCGACCAGCGCGGATGGTTCACTTCCGGGTTGACGTTGGCGTAAAAGCCGTATTCGTCCGGCGCAGCCGCCATCCATAATGATACAGGCATGGTGTCCACCAAGTCAATTTTGACGATGGATTTGATGCTTTTGAAACCGTATTTCCACGGGACCACCAGCCGCACGGGCGCACCACTCTGGGGCAATAAATATTGACCGTACAACCCGGTGGACAGAATCGTCAGGTCGTTCATCGCCTCATCAAGGCGCAAGCCTTCGATGTAGGGCCATTGATACCACGGGCTGTTCTGCCCCGGCAGATTTTGGGGGTCGAGGATGGCTTCAAAGCGGACGAATTTCGCGTCGGCGGTGGGTTCCACTTCTTTGAGCAGTTCCGCCAACGGGAAACCCATCCACGGGATGACCATGCTCCACGCTTCCACACAGCGCAGGCGGTAGATGCGTTCCTGCTGGGTGAATTTCGTGCGCAGGTCGTCCAAATCGTAGGTTTTGGGGTTGCGCACCAGCCCGCCGACCGTCACCGTCCACGGGTCGGTTTGCCAGTTTTTGGCAAGCTCGGCGACCTTTTCTTTTTTGGTGGTGAATTCGTAAAAATTATTGTAGTTGGTCACCCCATCGAATGGGGTGAGTTCGCCGCCCAACTCGTCGGTGGCGGCGGACGCAAACGGCTCGGAGGGCATTGCGGTGGGGGAAATTGTGGTTGCGCCCGCACCGGGCTTCGCCGGCGAGCGCGTCGGCGGGGCAACGGCGGTGGGAGCCGTCGCCGCGGCGGTCTCTTTGGGTTGAACGCCGCAACCGGCAACCAATGCCCCGGCAGCGAGCGCGCCCACGCCCACCATAAACTTGCGACGGGAAAGATAGATTGATTCGGGAGTAATCTCCCAAGGACGGATCTTTTTCATCTTGACACCTCTTTCCTATACTGTAAAAGATACTATACCCCCATATGTTTAAGATAAGATTAAAATTATCGTAATGATAGTTTCTAATTTCCGCCGCGCA
Source organism: Chloroflexota bacterium (assembly GCA_024278725.1). Classification (GTDB taxonomy): domain Bacteria; phylum Chloroflexota; class Anaerolineae; order 4572-78; family 4572-78; genus JANTHQ01. The sequence continues at coordinate 2,245 of JAJRSQ010000115.1, read as the reverse complement.
AACCGCATTAATTGGATGGTGGTTCAAATTGGCTGATGAGTGTTCGCCCTTTTGGGCAGATACATAGGTCTGCCCCTACCCTTTGTTTCATCAGTCAAGAATAACCACAACCCATTGTGAACTGTTGCAATTATAAACCCCGCCAAAAAAATGCTTGTCTGCGATATGAGTTTATGCTATGATGCAGGTAACGACGGGGGGGTGCCACATTGTGACGGAAGCTCAACAAAGGAACTTTATCAACGACTTGCTGCAACTGACGAAACGCTTACAACAGGAAAACGCCGAGCGGGCAATTATAGAGCAGGAATTGGCGGCGCAAACGGAAGAGTTGCGTTTTTTGAATGCCCTCAACCATATTGCGAACAAGGGAAGCCCGTTGGCGGACATCACCGTATTGTTGACCGGCGGGTTGGAATCGCTGTTGAAAGCGGATGATGTTTCCGTACATTACCTCAACCCCGCGGAAAACACACTGGCAATGCAGCGCAACAGCCTCAATGAAACAATTACAAAAAGTATCGGCAAAGAAATCGGATGCCCGTCGCCGCAACTGAGCATCAACCTCACCCCCGGTGGATTCTACGCCCGCTTGTTTGCCACCGGAAACCCCGTTTTGCTGGACACCCCTCAAGCATTTTCCCCTTTGGTGGCAGATTATATCGCTTCAAATTTACCGGATGACACCCCGGACGACGTGGTTCAAACGTTGCGAGCGCGCGCTATACAATCTTTGCAGGAGACGGTGGCAATCATTTGCCCGATGACCGCCGGTGATGATGCCATCGGGGTGCTGGAAATTGCGGGGAATGAGCCGTTTCCGTCCGATGCGCCGGAGCGGGTCAAACGCATCGCCGTTCATCTGAGTGGCATCATCAAGCGCAAACGGGCGGAAACCGCACTGCGGGAAAGCCGAAATCTGTATCAATCGCTGGTTGAAGCCCTGCCGCAAAGTGTGTTCCGCAAAGACACCGAGGGACGCTTCACCTACGCCAACGACAATTATTGCCGGGCAACGGGGCGCACTGTCGCGGAAATTGTGGGCAAAACCGATTTCGACATCCATCCGCCCGAATTGGCAAAAAAATATCGGCGGGATGATGCCATCGTCATAAAAACCAATCGCCCGCTGGAAGTCATCGAAAAACGCCGCACGCTGGACGGCTCGGCGACCAAAATTATGCGCACCATCAAAACCCCACTGCACAACACCGACGGGGAAGTCATCGGCATACAGGGCATTTTCGAGGACATCACCCTGCAAAAAGAAAACGAAGTGCGGCTGGAACGCTATGCCCGCCAAGTCGATTTGCTCCATCAAATTGACCGCGCCATTTTAACCCCGCAATCCCCCGCAGAAATCGCCGCCGCCGTGCTGGAACCCGTCCTGCAATTAATTCCTGCACAGCGCGTCAGTGTTTTGCTGATGGATGAAGCACGGGGGATGGGCACAATCATCGCCGCCGGAGGCAGTATCGTCCCCAAAAATCTGGAGGCGGGAAAAGAAATTCCGCTGGCAGATCTGGCACTATACAATCAATATAAAACGCACCCGGAAAAAATCATCCGGCAATTCTTCCCCGGCTCCAAAGAAGCGGTGCAGCAAGAGTTGCAAAAATGGCATCTCACCTCATCCCTCAGTGTCATTTTATCCGCCAACGGCGAGCTGGTCGGCTCACTGAATCTGGGTTTCAAAAACCCCGACGACATGCTGGAAGAGTATGATGCCATCGCCGAGAAAGTCGCCGATTCATTGGCGGTGGCGCTGCAACAAGCCCGACAGGCGGAGCAAATCCGGCATGACGCGGCGATAAAAGCGCGGTTGCTGCAAGAAATCGACCATCGGGTGAAAAACAATCTGGCGTCCATTATGGGGATGCTCTATCTGGAAATACGTTTCGCCGAGGCGAAGAATACTCCCATCACCCCCGTCACGCTGAAAAAAATCACCGCGCGGGTGCGCAGTTTGGCGGCACTGCACGAAATGCTATCGAGCAATATGTGGCAGCCGGTGCGCATCAGAGATGTGGCGGCGCGGATATTTCATTCCGTGGCGCGTGAATTTGTGCCCACGGGCAAAGAATTGGTGGTGGACATTGCGCCGTCCGATGTCCGCGTGTCCGCCGATATTGCCCACAATATCTCGCTGGCGTTGACGGAGATTGCAGCGGGGCTTGCCTCTTACGCCCTCAAACACCGAGACCACCTCATCGCATACTTTTTTGTTGCGGAAAAAGACAAGTTT
>JAJRSQ010000114.1 GCA_024278725.1 Chloroflexota bacterium | reverse complement strand
ACAAACAATACTTTGCGCAGGAAATGTAGGGGCACGCTGCAGCGTGCCCCTACAACGCCACCGATTTTCGTTAAAACCGGAAGAAAATGCGTAAGAGCGGCTCGCAAATCGCCCCTGTGGCGTGAAATCATGAAAACCGGCAACCTTAAAATTTACTTTGCAACAGCCGTGTTTGCGCGGTCGAAAAGTTCAGCGAATTTGCCCGGTTTGTGGTATAATATGGGAGCAACCGAAGGGCAATTGTTGTACCGTACCCCAATATATTGTATCATAACGCGACCCGCACCCTAGATATGGTCGCACTGCTATTTTGTGAGGAATCAAAAGTATGGCTTCCGATTTTGTACACCTGCACGTCCATTCCGAATATTCCCTGCTTGACGGACTTTCCCGCACCAAAGATTTGGTGCAACACGCCGTGGCGCTCGAACAACCTGCGCTGGCGCTCACCGACCACGGGGTGATGCACGGCGCGGTGGAGTTTTTCCGCCACGCGAAGGACGCCGGCGTCAAGCCCATCATCGGCGTGGAAGCCTACCTGACCCCATTCGGCAGACCGATGGACGGCAGAGACCCCAACAAAGACAAGTATCGCCATCATCTGTTGCTGCTGGCGCAAAATATGACCGGCTACAAAAATCTGCTGAAGATTGCCAGCGACGCGCAATTGAACGGCTACTATTATAAACCCCGCATCGACGCCGATTTTCTGGCGGCGCACAGCGAGGGGCTGATTTGCACCTCCGGCTGCATGGGCGCGGAAATTCCATCCCTGTTGAATGATGAAAAAAGCCCCGCGAATTTTGAACTGGCGATGCAACGGCTGCAATGGTATCTGGACGTTTTCGGGCGGGAACGATTTTTCATCGAATTACAGGAACATGACATTCCCGCCCTGACACGCATCAACAAAATTCTGTTTGAATGGGCGAAAAAATACCGGCTTGAAATGGTGGTCACTAACGATGTGCATTACGCCCGCGCCGACCAGGCGGTGGCGCAGGATACCCTGCTCTGCGTGCAAACCGGCTCGCTGGTGACCGACAAAAAACGGATGCGGATGTCGGATAACAGCTATTATCTGAAATCCGAGCAGGAGATGCGCGAAATTTTCCGCCCGCTGGCTGATTTGCCCAACTCGGCGTTCACCAACACGGTGAAAATTGCCGAAATGTGCGACATTGATTTGGAGGACAAAAGTTACCATCTGCCCGATTTGCCCATCAATGTGATGCCGCCGGAACACAATTACAAAACTTTTCTGCGCCAGTTGACCGACGAAGGGTTGGCGGAAATTTACGGCGACCGCGTGACCGACCCCGAAATTCAGGAACGAAAAGAGCATGAACTCGGCATCATCAGCCGGATTAATTTCGACATTTATTTTCTGATTGTGTGGGATTTGTGCCGTTATGCTCAGGAACACAATATTTGGTGGAACGTGCGCGGCTCCGGGGCGGGGTCGATTGTGGCGTATGCGCTGGGTATCACCAAAATTGACCCCCTGCGCAACCACCTCATCTTCGAGCGCTTCCTCAATCCGGGGCGCGTTTCCATGCCCGACTTCGACCTCGATTTCCCCGACGACCAGCGCGAAGACATGATTCGCTACACCATCGAGCGGTACGGCGAAGACCACGTGGCGCAGATTGTCGCCTTCGGGCGGATGAAAGCCCGCGCCGCCGTGCGCGATGTCGCTCGCGCGCAGGGGATTGATTTGGCGGAAGTGGACAAAATCGCCAAGTTGATTCCCGCCATTCCCGGCAAACCGGTCACCATCGCGTCATCACTCGACCCGGAGAGCGAATTCTATTCCCCCGAACTGGAAGCCCGCTACAAGTCCGAGCCGATGGTGCAAACGCTGATTGACGCCGCCCGCGAACTGGAAGGGGTGGCGCGGCACGCCTCGGTGCATGCCGCCGCGGTCATCGTCACCGATAAGCCGGTGATGGATTATGTGCCGTTGATGCGCCCGTATGGCTCGGTCATCACCAAAGCCGTGACCCAATTCGAGTTCCCCATTTGCGAGTCCATCGGGTTGTTGAAAGTTGACTTTCTGGGGCTTTCCACCCTCACCATCATGCGCCGCGCCGCCGGTCTGATTGAACAACGGCACGGCGTGCAATACCGGCTGGACAACATCCCCATTGAAGACCCGAAGGCATTTGAACTCTTCGCCAGCGGCGAATTGACGGGCATTTTTCAGGTGGAAGGGGCGGGCATGCGCAAGCTGATGAAGGAAATGCGCCCCACCAAATTCGACCATATCATCGCCGCGATTTCCCTTTATCGCCCCGGTCCGATGGAAAACATCCCCAGCTACATCCGCCGCATGCACGGCGATGAAAAGGTGGAATATCACCATCCGGACTTGGAGCCGATTTTGTCCGACACCTATGGCATCATCGTGTATCAGGAACAGATTATCCGCATTGCGTCGGCGTTGGCGGGCTATGAGCCGGGCGAAGCCGATATGATTCGGAAGGCGGTGGCGAAAAAGAAAAAAGATTTGATGGAAAAACACCGCATCCAATTCAGCGACGGGGCGCGGAGAAACGGTTATTCGCAGGCGGTCATTGATAAAATTTGGGGCGATATTGAATTTTTTGCCCGCTACGGTTTCAACAAAGCCCACGCCGCCGATTACGCCGCCATCACCTGCCAAACCGCATTCCTGAAGGCGCATTATCCGGTGGAATATATGACCGCGCTGTTGACGGTGGAACAGGGTAACACCGACAAAATCGGGATGATGCTGGAAGAATGTCGCAGTATGGGCATTGAAGTGCTGCCGCCGCACATCAATCATAGCGGACACGATTTTGTGATTCAGGAAACCGATGATGGCACATCCTCCATCCGTTACGGGCTGGGCGCCATCAAAAATGTGGGCGATGGACCCATCGAAGCCATCATTTCCGTGCGGGATGAGGGCGGCGCGTTTGTGGATGTGGACGATTTTTGCAATCGGGTTGACCTGCGCAAAGTGGGCAAACGCGCGCTGGAGAGTCTCATCAAAGTGGGCGCGTTGTCCGGCTTCGCCACCCGCGCCCAGCTTTTGGCGGTGATTGACCGGATGATTCGCCTGTCGGGGCAGGTGCATCAAGCCGCCGCCGTCGGGCAGATAACCATGTTCGATATGGGCGGCTTCGACGCGCCGCAAACCGGCTCGATTTTGCACCCGCTGCCGGATGTGCCGGAATTAGACCGCAAAGAATTGCTCAATTGGGAAAGAGAACTTGTGGGCACGTACATTTCTTCGCACCCCATTCAGCCGTATATGGACGCCATTCGGCAGGCGACGACCTGCCTGTGCGGCGACACCGAGCAGCTCATGCAAATGCATGACCGCCGGGTCTCGGTGGCGGGGCTGGTGACCGGCGTGAAGCGCATCAACACCAAAAAAGGGAAGCAGATGGCGTTTGTGACCGTCGAAGATATTCAGGGTGCGTTGGAAGTTATTGTATTTCCGCGAACATACCAGCAATTTCAGGAATTGCTGGTTCCCGACACCCTCATTCTGGTGTCGGGCAAAGTGGATGCCGCAGAAGAAAATCGCCCCAAAATCCTGGCGGACACCATCACCACGGAATTGAAAAGTTACACGCCCGTGAGCGACACCGTGCGCGAGCAATCGCCGGCGTATCATAACGATGCGCCCGCCAACGGGAAAAGCACCGCGCCCGCGCCCGAAACACCGCCGCCACCCCCGACACCCCCGCCCGCCGAATGGGTCACGCCGCCCGCCGGTGAGAAAAAATCGGTGCTGGTGGAAATTAATTTCACCCGCACGGGGGATGATGCCAGCGACAAACAGAAACTGCTCACCGTGCATCGCATTTTGCAAAACTATCCCGGGGACGATAAATTTGTGCTGTACATCCCCACCGCCAACCGTCGCGTGCCGATTGAATTTCCCGATATGCCCATCAAATACAGCACCCAACTTCACACTGAATTGAGCAACGTGTTGGGCGCAACCGGAGTTCGGGTGCTGGAACGGTAAAAAATTTGACGCGCCATGGATGCCTGTGCTACACTGCACCCAAAGCCATCCATCACCAATGGGGAAAACCGATGGACACACAATCTCAATATCCCGCACTTGCCGAATGGCACACGCTTCAACAGCACATACTCAATTTGAACAGTGCCACCGACGCCGACTCAATCATCGAATCGATTTTGCGCCGTGCGACCGAATGGTTGCACGCCAAAGGCGGTTCGATTTTTTTGTGGGACTGTGCCGCGCAAGCGCTGGAGAACCGGTACTGTTTCAATTTGGATGCCGCCTATGCCTCGCTGCGGCTTGCCCCCGGCGAAGGGTTCGCCGGGCAGGTGGCGCAATCCCAAAAAACCATCACCGCCAACACCCGCGAATTTTCCACGTCCGAAGCGCGCGATTTCGGCGCGATGATTGCCGCCCCGTTGCGCTGGGATGATGCGTTGCAAGGGGTGCTGGAAATTGTCCGCCCGGCGGACGGCGCGCCCTTCACTGCCGATGATGTGGCGCTGGTGGATATGCTGGCGAATTTTGTGGCGCTGGCGCTCAAAAATGCCCACCTGCTGAATGTGACCCGCACCAAAACCGCCCAACTGGAAACCATCAATGAAGTGAATCGCGCCATCAACGCTACCCTTGATGCTGACCGTGTGCTGGAACTCATTTTGCAAAAAGCGGTGGACATTCTGCAAACGGAAGCCGGTTCCATTTTTCTGGTGGATGAAACTGCCGCGCACCTGATATTTTCGGTGGCGTTGGGACCCTCCGGCATGCAGTTGGTGGGAAAGAGGATGACAATTGACGAAACGAGCATCGCCGGCACCAGCGCCGCCCGTGGCGAAAGTCTCATCATCAACAACGTGGCGCATGACTCGCGCTGGAATACCACTTTTGACGCCGCCACCGATTTTTCCACCCGCGATATTCTCACCGTGCCGATGGTCGCCTTCGATAATGTGGTGGGCGTGATTGAGGTCATCAACAAAAAAAATCGGTCGCCATTTTCCGCCGATGATGAACGGGTGCTGACCATGTTTGCCCGCCAAGCGGCGATTGCGCTGGTGAACGCGCAGCGCTTCACCCAGATTGACCGTGCGCTGACCGACCGGGTGCGGGAATTGACCACGCTGGAACTGGTTGACCGCGATTTAAACGCCAAGTTGAATCTTCAGCAGGTGTTGCGGGTGACGCTTTCCAGCGCCCTCGATTTTTTGGGCGCGTCGGTGGGGGTGATTGCCTTGATGAACCCGGAAAAAACGGGTTTACATTTCGCCGAAACGGTGGGGGTGGCGAAAAAATATCTGCGCTACGCCGAAGACCCGTGGGCAGTGGGGCAGGGCATCATCGGGCAGGTGGCGGAAAACGGCGTGCCCCACATCGCCGAAGATGGCGACATCGACAACTTCGCCACTGATGGACGTTCGCGCTCGCAATTGTGTGTGCCGTTTTTGGAAAATGAAGCGGTCATCGGGGTGTTGAGTCTGGAAAGCGCGCATCCGCACGCATTTTCCGCGGATGACCGCGCTTTTGCCGTGCGATATGCGAGCCATGCCGTGCTGGCAATTCAAAACGCGAAGCTTTTTGAAGCCGCCAAAGCCGCCAACGAAGCGAAATCGGAATTTATGAATATGACTTCCCATGAGTTGAAAATTCCGATGACGAGCATCAAAGGATATACCAGACTGCTGGCGATGGTGGGCAAAGATAACCTCACCCCGGAGCAATTGGAATTCATCGACGTGATTAATGCTAATGTTGACCGGATGAACCATCTGGTGATGGAATTGCTGGATGTGAGCCGGATTGAAGCGGGGAGCATCCGCCTGAAGATGGAGCGGGTGGCGCTGGCGGACGTGGTGCGGGACGTGGTGCAATCGTTGCGGACGCAGGTTGAAGAGAAACACCTGCAATTGCAGATTGATGTTTCCCCAACGCTGCCGCCCGTGCGGGGCGATTATTTCCGCTTGGGGCAGGTGATGACCAACCTCATCAGCAATGCGTACAAATATACGCCCGAAGGGGGCAGCATCACCGTGGCGGCGGAAGTGCGCAACAGCACCGAGCCGCCGCACGTCGCCATTTGGGTGAAAGATACCGGGTTCGGCATTTCCGAAGAAGACCAAACCCGGCTGTTTGAAAAGTTTTTCCGCGCCGCCGACCAAAACATCCGCGATGTGCCCGGCACCGGGCTGGGATTGTCCATCACGCGGAGTTTGGTGGAACTGCATGGCGGCAAAATGTGGTTTGAAAGCGAACTGGGGCGCGGTTCAACCTTT
>JAJRSQ010000113.1 GCA_024278725.1 Chloroflexota bacterium | reverse complement strand
CGCCCGAAGACGCTGCCCGCCGCCGCCGCGCCGGTGATTGTGGGCACGGCGGTCGCGTGGCATGATGGCGTGTTCAACCCGTTGCCCGCGCTGGCGGCACTGCTCGGCGCGCTGCTGCTGCAAATCGGCGCGAACTTCGCCAATGATGTGTACGATTTCAAAAAAGGCGCCGACACCGGCGAGCGGCTCGGACCGACCCGCGTCACCCAAGCCGGGCTTCTTTCGCCGAAAGCGGTGGAAACGGGAATGTGGCTCACCTTCGCGCTGGCGGCGCTCGTCGGCGTGTATCTGCTCATCGTCGGCGGCTGGGTGGTGGCTGCCATCGGCATTGCCTCCATCGTCGCCGCCATCGCCTACACCGGCGGACCGTATCCGCTGGGATACAACGGGCTGGGCGATATTTTCGTCTTCATCTTTTTCGGACTGGCGGCGGTGGTGGGCACATATTTTGTGCAGGCGCACACCGCGAGCGCAACCGTGTGGTGGGCGTCCATCCCGATTGGCTTGCTGGCAACCAACATTCTGGTGGTCAACAACCTGCGCGACATTGATTCCGACCGAGTGGCGGGCAAGCGGACGCTCGCGGTTCGCTGGGGCAGAGATGGCGCGCAGATGGAATATGTGGTGCTGCTGGTGATTTCATACGGCATCCCCACGCTGATGGTTCCGCTGGGACTCGCCCCCGCCACGGTGATGATGACTTGGCTGTCCCTGCCGCTCATCAAAAAACTATGGCGCGACGTTTTCCACGCCGAAGGACGCGCACTGAACGCCACCCTCGCCGGAACCGCGTGGCTGGAACTCGTTTTCGCCCTGCTTTTCGCCCTGGGGATGGTGTTATGAGCAGGCAGTTTTCAGTCATCGGTTTTCAGTAATCAGCCATCACGTTTTCATACATTCGGAATAACGAGCGACAAATAGCAAAAGACCAATCTCCAATCTCTAATATCCAATAACCGGAGTCCCCCATGAAACTCATCACTTTTTCAACCGAAAACACCCCCCGCCTCGGCATGATTTCCGCCGATGGAACGCAGATTATCGACCTGCACGCCGCATCCAACGGCGATTTGCCCGCCGATATGCTTTCTTTTTTGCAGATGGGCGACGCGGCGATAGATGCCGCGCGGAAACTGGCGGCTCATCCGCCCGCCGAAAACACCATCCCTTTCGATGAAAAATTACTGCGCGCGCCGATTGACAATCCGCAGAAAATCATCGCCATTGGGCGCAATTATGCCGCCCACGCGCTGGAACAGGGCATCAAACCGCCCGACCATCCGGTGATGTTCGCCAAATATCCCGGCGCCATCATCGGAGCGAATGACACCATTGAATGGTCTGACGCGCTGACCCGGCAGGTGGACGCCGAAGCGGAACTGGCGGTCATCATCGGCAAACGGGCGCGAAATGTGCCACGGGAGGCGGCGTTGGAATATGTGGCAGGGTACACCATCTGCAATGATGTGAGCGCGCGCGACCTGCAATTTTCCGATAAGCAGTACACCCGCGCAAAATCGCTCGACACTTTCTGCCCGCTCGGTCCGTGGATTGTGACCCGTGATGAAATTGCCGACCCGCAAAACCTGACCGTGCGCGGGTTGTGGAACGGTACGGTGATGCAGGAGGCAAACACCGGCGAGATGAGTTTCGGCGTGGCGTTTCTCATCGAATTCATCAGCCGCGCTTTCACCCTGCTCCCCGGCGACATCATCAGCACCGGCACACCGCACGGCGTGGGCGTTTTCCGCGACCCGCCCGTTTTCCTGAAAGACGGCGATACGGTGACAATTGAAGTGGAAGGCATCGGCTCGCTGACGAATGTGTGCAAAGTGATGCGTGAAACGTGATGCGTGAAACGTGAAACGTGAAACGTGAAACCCTGTAACCCTGTAACCCTGTAACCTGAAACTATGCATTTGATTCTAACCCATGAACGCGCCGACTTCGATGCCGTGGCATCACTGCTCGGGGCGGCGAAATTATATCCCGACGCGATTCCGCTGGTTCCGCGCGACGTGAATCAAAACGTGCGCGATTTTCTGACGCTCTATTGGGATGAATTCAATTTTGTGGAATTTCGGCACAAACCGCCGGGACACGTCTCCCAAATCACCGTGGTCGATTCGCAGTACATCCCCCACATTCGCGGACGGAACACCCACACCCGCCTGCGCGTCATCGACCACCATGCCGCCGGTGACAACCTGCCCCCCGAAGCGGACGCGACCCTCGTCTCCACCGGCGCCACCATCACTTTTCTGGTGGAAGAGATTGCGCACGGCAATATCACCATCAACCCCATTGAAGCCACGCTGATGCTGTTGGGCATTTATGAGGATACCGGCTCGCTGACTTACAAAAATACCACCGCCACCGACGCCCGCGCCGCCGCGTGGCTGCTGGAACGGGGCGCGCGACTCGACGTGCTGCGCGATTTTCTGCACCACCCGCTCACCCCAGCGCAGACCCGGCTGTACAACGCCATCATCAAACATATGGAAACACACACCATCAACGGCAGGCAAGTGATGGTCAGTGCGGTGCAGTTTGATGAACACGTGACCGAAATCAGCACGCTGGCGCACCAATTGCGAGATTTGTACAATCCCGAAAGCCTTTTTCTGCTGGTCGGATGCGCCGATTCCCAAAACAAATACGTGCAGTTAATTGCCCGCTCCACCACCGATGCCATCCACGTGGGGAAAATTGCGGAACTTTTCGGCGGGGGCGGACACCCCCGCGCGGCAGCGGCGCACATCACCGGCGCGGAACTGGACGACGTTCACCGGCGATTGCTGGCGGAATTGAAAACGCGGGTGCAGCCTGCCGCCACAGTGCGCCAAATTATGTCGCACCGCGTGCGGACTCTTTCGCCCCGGCAGACCATCGCCGATGCGGCGGAAATGATGACCCGCTACGGCTTCGAGGGGTTTCCGGTGGCGGACGGCGATAAAATTGTGGGCGTGCTGACCCGGCGGGAGGTTGACCGCGCCATGCATCACCGGCTGGGAAAGGCATCGGTGGCGCAGTACATGCACGCGGGGGAAATTTCGGTGTCGCCCGATGACACGGTGGAATACCTGCAAACCATGATGCTCCGCGAGCAGGTGGGGCAGATTCCGGTGGTGGAAAACGGGAAAATCATCGGCGTGGTGACCCGCACCGACCTGATTAATCTGTACAGTTTGGGCGCAAATGCCGATTCGCACACGCTGAACCTGACCAAACAATTGCAAACGTATCTGTCGCCGGAATTGTTGACCGTGCTGCGTGCGGCAGGGGAAGAAGCCGCCAAACTCGATGCCGCACTCTATATTGTGGGCGGCTTCGTGCGCGATTTGCTCCTCCATCGCCCCGGCGGGGATGTGGATTTGGTGGTGGAAGGGGACGCCATCGCGCTGGCAACCGCCATGTGCAACCGGTTCGGCGGGCGGGTGCGCAGCCATCAGCGGTTCGGCACGGCAAATTGGATCACCGAAGGGCACGTGCCCGGCATTGACCGGCTCGATTTTGTCACGGCGCGCACGGAATTCTATCAGCATCCCACCGCCCTGCCGGAAGTGGAACGGTCGTCCATCAAACAGGATTTACACCGCCGCGATTTCACCATCAACACGCTGGCAATCCGTCTGACTCCCGACGGTTTCGGGGATTTGCTGGATTTTTACGGCGGCTACGATGATTTAGAACGCGAGCATATCCGCGTGCTGCATAGCCTCAGTTTTGTGGAAGACCCCACCCGCATTCTGCGCGCCATCCGGTTGGAACAACGGCTCGATTTTCATCTGGGGAAACGGACACTGGAGCATTTGCTGGACGCGCGCGACCTGCTGGGGCGGGTCAGTGCGGATAGGATTTTCACGGAATTGGAATATATTTTCCGGGAGGCGGAACCCGAAAAGGTGATTGAGCGGCTGGATGAGCTGGGCGTGCTGGACGCCATCCACCCCGCGCTGAAACCGGAGACGATTTTCGCCGCGCTGTGCCGCCGCTTACGGCAGGAGCGGGCGGGGTCGCCGTGGGCGGATGTTTCGCCCGCCACGGTGCATTATTTGGGGCTACTCACCTTCCCCCATCCCCCCGGACAGGTCGAAGGGCTGATGGCGCAGTTGCACATTCGCAACAGCCTGCAAAAGCCGTTGCGTCAAATTCAAGCCATCAAACAACTTTTGCCGCAACTGGAAGCCGCCCAAAAACCGAGTGAAGTTTGCGCCATGCTGAAGCCTTATCAGGATGATGCCCTTTTTGTGTGCTGGCTGGCGGAAGACCATCCCACCGGGCGGAAATGGCTGGCGACATTTGCGGCAAAATTGCGCGACACGCAGCCAACGCTCAACGGCGAAGATTTGATGCGTGAATTCGGACTGAAGCCGTCGCCGCTGGTGGGGAAAATACTGGACGCCCTGCGCGACGCGCGACTGGACGGCGAAATTTCATCGGCGGCGGAAGAGCGCGCATTTGTAGCGCGGTTGTTGGAGATTCGTAACTCGTAATTCGTAACTCGTGTTTCGTGATTGCTACCCCATCCCCCGCCGCAACACAAACACCCCGCGCGATTCATCCAGCCGCACGGTTTGCCCGTATTCCACTTCCCCGCGCAAAATCATCCCCCCCAACGGATTTTCAATCTGACTGACGAATGTTTCCCGCAAACGGGTACTTTCCTCGTCCGCCGCCAATCGCGCCAACGCCTGTTCCGCCGACGGGCTGACTTCCAGCGTGATGCCGAAACGGGTCAGATGCGATTTCAGCGTGCCCGTCAGATGGTCAACCAGCGGACTCTTGCGGGTCTGCCCGCGCGAAGCCGTCATGCCGATGAAGGCGGGCGGCGCGGAGGACATCAGCGGCGTGGCGGGCGGGCGGGGGCGGTCGAAGCTGCCCGTTTCCAGCGCCACCGGCTCCGGGATGCGCGCCACCGGCACGGTCAACTTCAGTTGGTGCGGGGTGAACAATTTTCCCAACCCATCGTGCCGGCGAATATAACGGGTGTATTCATCGGGCGTCGTTGCGCCGATGCACTGCACCCCGCCATCCCCCAACACAGCAACCAGCGTGTCAATCACCGCATCCATATCCACATGCACCGTGCCGGAACCGATGATGGTTTCAATATTGTCGATGAACAAAATCGTGTCGCTGATGCCGGTGATTTCCCGCAATAATCTTTGGAAACGGTCGGGAAACTCCCCCTGATAGGTGATTTTATCCGCCAGCGCCGCCAAATCGGGCTGGACAATTTGGATGGTGCGCCATTCGGAAAATTCGGGGGTGTGCAGAAAATTCCATGCCAGATGATACATCATCTGCCGCACCAACCCTTGCCGCTCGGTCAGAATGAGCGGGTTGTTGCGGGCGGGGCGCAGTAAAATGGCGATGACCGCCTGCAAAATGTCGGTCGGCATTTGCCCCGGCGGCGTTCGCAATTGCTGCACGTGCCGGGTGATGTTGAAGCTGTAGCGGCTGACGAATGTTTCCGCCGCAACGGGCGTCGCGGGGAGGGGTTCGGTGGCGGGCGCGGTGATGGTCGGCGGGGGTGTCGCGGGTCTGCCGCGCGATTGCCCCGGCACTAAATTGGTCGTCTCCGCCGATTGGCGCAATCCGGCAACATTGATGCGGTGTGATTGCAGCCAATGCACCAACGAACTGCCGGGTTGATGCAACAACCCCGCCAGCAGATGGAAAATTGCCAGCACGCGGGCATTCTTCTTTCGGGCAACCTTTTCCGCCCGCTCAAACGCGCGGCGACTCTCCCCCGAACGATGGAGCATGACATCGGCGGCTTCGGCGGCGGGGCGAAACCCGCCCTCACCCAGCGATTGGCGCAATTCATGGCGCATGGAAGTGGTTTGAATGCCGTAGCGGGTGAACAATCCCATCAGCAAATCAATCTCCGCTTCCACCGCCGAGACCTGCGATTCCGGCACGCCCAACCCCCGCAAACGGGTCACATTCGCAAATCCTTCCAGTTTGCACAACGCAATGAAAAAATGTTCCGGCTCAATGAACTCATACCGGCTATCGGCGGCTTCGATGGCGGCAATCTGCCACACAAGACTCATCACGGGGGAATGTTCCATCTATGGTTTCCTCCACCAGCTTTTGATGCGATTCATGGTATTTTTGGCATCTTTTGCGGCGGCATCGTCCAAACTCTCAAAAATACGCACCGATTCCTGCGCGTAAAATACCGCCCGCTCGCGGTTATTCTGCCGAGCGAGCAGAATGGCGAATTCGTGGCTGATTTCCGCCCACAACCGGAGCGCGTTCGCTTCTTTTGCCAGCGACAGCGCCAGCTCATACCGCTCGTTGGTGCGCCAGAAATTTTCGATGCTGTAATAAACGCGCGCCACTCCCCGGGCGAGTTCGCTCGCTTCGGTGTACCGTTGCAACTTCTGCGCCAGCACCAACCCTTCTTCATAATAGCCAATCGCCTGCGCGGACGCACCGTGTTTGAAATAGCAGAAACCCAATCGCCCCAGCAGGTAGATTATTTTTTTCTGATGACCTTGCGCCTTCACAATGTCCAACGCAGAATGGAACGATTCGACAGCCTGGTCATAACTGGCAGTGCGAAGATACACATCGCCCAGCTTGATGAGCACTTCCAATTCCGTCACCTGGTCTCGCGTTTCCTGCGCAATGGCGAGCTGGTTCACAAAATACCACAGCGCGCGAGGCATGTTCCCTTCATTGACTTGCAGAATGCCGAGGTTGCCCATCGCCTGCCCTTCGCCGGTGCGGTCGCCCACTTCGCGGGCAATTTCCAGCGCGGTTTCAAGGTAAGTCGTCGCCGATTCCGACCGGGAAAGTTCCGCGTAAATGCGCCCGATGTTGCCCAAAATGCGCCCTTCCAGCAGACGGTCTTCAATGTGCCGCGAAATTTTGAGGGCTTCTTTGTAAACTTCCAACGCCTCATCAAGCTGTTTCAACGCCATATGGGCATCGCCAATATTGCTGAGGACGGTGCATTTGCGGACGGGGTCGTTCAGTTTTTCCACCAACGCCAGTTGGGTGCGGAATTGAGTCATCGCCTGCTCAAAATTCTGCTGGCGAATGAAATCTTTGCCCAAACTGCCGAGGGCGTCACATTCACCCAGAATATCCCCCATCTTTTTCGCCAATTCTGCCTGCCGGTGGTGGTGTTCCACCGCGCCGTCCAAATCGCCCAGCGCGCGATAGGCATCACCCAGATGCCGCAGCCCCGCCCCGACCAGCGAGAAGTCGCGGGTTTCCTGCCCCACCCAGATGACCCGCTCGAAATAGCCCGCCGCCAAATCGTGGTTTCCGATGTCGCGGTAACTCAATCCCACCGCATTGTACGACCACCCCGCCGCGATGCGGGTGTGCCGGTCATCGGCGGCTTCATCGGCGTCCGGGCTTTCCGGCGGGTCTTCGTCCAGCAGGGCGCGGTAGACCAGCGAGACGGCGGTTTCCACATCCTGCCACGATTGGAATCGCCGGGCGGGATTGGTTGCCATACAGCCGCGAACCAGCGTTTGCACCTGTTTCGGAATTTGCGGCGGCAGCGGATTCACCCGTCCCAATTGATGCGCCCGCGAAAGCTCGGTGGCATCCGCGCCGGAAACCGCCAAATGCCCGGTGAGCATTTCGTACAAAATACAGCCGAAGGCGTAAATATCGGCGCGAAAATCGACCGTTGTTTTGCGCTTCCACTGCTCCGGCGCCATGTAGAGGGGCGTACCCACACCGCCGTCGCTGGTGCGGATGTGCATCCCCATATCCAATTTCACGTCGCGCAGCGCCGCCAGCACCGACGCCAGCCCGAAGTCGGTGACGCGGGCGTTGCCGTCCCGTCCAATCAGCACATTTTCCGGCTTCATGTCCCGATGCACCAACCCCGGAATTTGGGTGGTGGCATGGTTCATCCCCCGCGCGATGTGCAGGGCGTAGGTCAGCGCCTCTTTCAAAGGGAGGTTTCGCTTCGCCTGCAAAATCGCCCGCAGCGAAGCATCTTCCAATGATTCATCCAGCGCGGCAACCCATTCCAGCGCCAGATAGATTTCCAGCCCGTTGCGCCACCGTTCCACCCGCTGGGCATGCACAATGTTCGGATGGTTGCCCAACGCCACCCAGATGGTTCCTTCCCGCAAAAAACGGTCGCGGGTTCCCCGGTCGGGGAGGAAATTCGGCTTGAAGGTTTTCAGCGCCACCGGACGCGCACCATCCTGATGGTCGGTGCACAGATAGACCAGTCCCATCCCCCCTTCCAGCATGCGGACAACTTCATAGCGTCCGCCGATGCGGCTTCCCGGCGAATAATAGCCCAGCAACTCCGATGTGCCGCGTCCGGCGCGCGCATTGGAGGGAGACAGCGCGGGCAACCGACCGGTTGCGGGTTTGGGTGCAATCGTCGGCGCGGGCGGCAGCGGGGTTGGCGTATGCGATTCGGGTGTTTCTTTGCCAAAAAAACGATTCAACACGGCGTGACTCTCGCTATATGCGCAAAATAATTCGGGTCTTTGGGAATTCAGGGGGGCTGTCATTGCGAGCGAAGCGAAGTTGGAAATACCCGAAGGGTGCAATCTCCACTAATGTTCACAGCGATTGCTTCGGCGCAAAAAACGCGCCTCGCAATGACATTTTATAAATCCCCCTGAATTCCGGTTGAACCAATAATTCGATATCTAAATTGTAGCATATCCCTCGCCGGATGAACAATTGCATTTTTGCCGAAATTTTCGCAAGCGAATGACAAACCGGCGAGAATACGATATAATACCGTTATGAAAACCCTTTTCCTGTTACGCCATGCCAAATCCGATTGGAGTCACGCCGATTTGCCCGATATTGACCGCCCGCTGGCAAAACGCGGGTTGAACGATGCCCCGCGTATGGGCAGATTTCTGGCGGCGAATGCCCGCAAATGGCTACCCGATACCATCATCACCTCCCCCGCCCGTCGGGCGCATGAAACCGCCGAACTTCTGGCGCACACCCTGAAATTCAGCGGGCAACTTCGGGTGGATGAACGCCTCTACCCCGGCGACCCCGGCAGCATCTTCGCCATTCTGCGCAGCCTGCCGCCCGGCGTATCCCGTCCGCTGCTGGTGGGGCACAATTCTGCGCTCGAACTCACCGCCGCCGCGCTGACCCAACCCCGTGGCGAACCGGCAAACTCCATCAGCATCCCAACCTGCGGACTCATCTGTTTTGAAGCGAATATTTCCGATTGGGGACGGTTGGCTCCCGGCAAAATGAAATTGCGCTGGTTCATCATCCCCAAACTGTTAAAAAAACTTGCTCTGTAAAACCTCATTTACCGGAGAAAAACAATGCCGATTTTTTCATCCACAACCGCAAAAACCCTTTCCAATGTTGATGCCGCATGGCTCAGTATGGAAGACCCCACCAATTTAATGATGGTCACCGGGGTGATGATATTTGAGCAACCCATTGATTTTGAGCGGCTCAAAGCTGTGGTTGAACGCCGTCTGCTGCGTTTCGACCGTTTTTCGATGCGGGTGGTGCAAGCAAAGGGGCGGTTCAGCAAGCCCTATTGGGAAGCCGACCCCACTTTCGACATTTCGGCGCACGTGCACCGTCTCGCCCTCCCCTCCCCCGGTGATGAAACAGCACTGCAAGATTTGGTCAGCGATTTGATGAGCACGCCGGTAGATTACAATCGCCCGTTGTGGCATCTATATTTAATTGAAAACTACGGGGAAGGTTGTGTGCTGCTGGCAAAACTGCATCACGCCATCGCCGACGGCATCGCGCTGGCATACATCCTGCTCTCACTGACAGACGACACCCCCGACGCACCCGAACCGCCGCCCCCGACCTCCGCCGCCAAAAAACGGCGCAGCCGGCTGGCATCGCTGGTGAACACCGCCTTTTCGCTGGCAAAAACCACCACCAAACTGACCGGCAAACTGGTGGACGAAAGTCTGGACGTGCTGGCAGACCGCTCGCGGCTCACCGATTTGGCGCAACTCGGCGCGGATGGCGCGGCATCGGCGGGACGGCTCTTCCTGCGCCTGCCCGACCCGCAAACGCTGTACAAAGGGAAACTGGGCGTCTCGAAACGCGCGGCATGGTCAAAACCCGTGCCGTTGAAAAACGTCAAAGCCATCGGAAAAGTGATGGGCGGCACGGTGAACGATGTGCTGCTCACCGCCATGACCGGCGCGCTGCGGCAGTATATGGAAGAACGGGGGGAAGAGACCGCCGGGGTGAATTTCCGCGCCGTGGTGCCGGTCAACCTCCGCCCGACGGAAGATGAACCGAAGCTCGGCAACCAGTTCGGGCTGGTATTCCTCTCGCTCCCCGTCGGCATCGCCGACCCCGTTGACCGGCTGTACGAACTAAAACGGCGCATGGATGCCCTCAAAGGAAGCACCGAAGCCGTGGTCGCCTTCGGCATTTTGAACGCCATCGGGCTTTCGCCCAACGAAATCCGCAAAATCATCATTGACATGCTTCAGGCAAAAGCCACCGCCGTGATGACCAACGTGCCGGGTCCGCGCGAGCAGCGTTATCTGGCGGGCGTGCCCATGCGCAGTGTGATGTTCTGGGTTCCGCAATCGGGGCGGCTGGGGCTGGGCATCAGCATCCTCAGCTACGCGGGGGAAGTGCGGCTCGGCGTGGCAACCGACGCCCAACTCGTGCCCGACCCGGAACGCATCTGCGAGATGTTCCACGCCGAATTTGAGGAAATGATGAAACTGGTGGCACTGGCGCAAGCGGATGTCTCGGCGCACGCCACCCCCGCCGCACCGGCGGAGGTCCGGTGCGCGGCAACCACCAAATCGGGGAAACCGTGCAAAAACAAAGCGGCATCCGGCTCGGCATTCTGCCACCTGCATCAACCCAAATAGCCGATTTATGTCAATAAAACAGCGTCCAAGTTGACGATGCCGCAAATCTGTAATACAATAAAATAGGTGACATAACGTTTTTAGTAGCCCAAAAGGGGGAAATGATGAACGGAAGAAAGTCCCATCGCCAAATAAAAATGTTCGTGTTGGTGCTGATAGCGGCACTGGCATTGCTGGCACTGCCCACGTTGGCGCAAAGTCCTGCCAATCTCATCCAAAACGGGAGTTTTGAAGATGGCTTTGTGGAAGGGTTGGGCGTTGCCAACAATTGGAACTATTTTTCCAGCGCAAACGCGAAAGCCGGATTCTACGACGACACCTGGGGTCTGGTTGTCGCCGACGGCACACACGCCCAATTGCTCGAACTCATTGACGCCACCTCCAACGACAGCTACGCCGGTATTTACCAAACCGTCACCGTGACGCCGGGGCAGGCATACCAACTGAGCTTCAGCGGGCTGGTGCGCTCCGATGAGGGGAGCATCACCGCTTCCAATTACGGTTATCGCATGCAATACGCCATCGACCAAACCGGCAACACCGACTGGCAAGCCGTCTCCAACTGGGTGGAACTGCCGTGGGACGAAGAACCCCGCACCGCCCCCGCCAACGGCTCGGCGTACACCATGCACACCGAAACAACCGTGTTCACCGCCACTACCGCCAGCGCCACCATCTTCTTCCGCGCATGGAAAAAATGGCCCGACAACCACGAAGGCAACTACGACCTCGACGCGGTTTCGCTGGTTCCCTTCGCCGGAACAGCGGGGACAGCCGGGGCAGTGCTGCCGGAAACGGGCGGCGAAAACACCGGCACATCCAACTTGGGAACCATCGCCGGGGTGGGGAGTGTATTGCTGCTGGCGTTACTGCTCGCCGGCGCATTCATCAACCAAAGACGACAGCAAAAAGAGGTGTAACCCCAAAGGGGGCAATTTATGAAATCCGCAAAATCTTTTTTCATCTTGTTGATTGGCGCGCTGTTGCTCGTGCTGAGCGCCGGCATCGCCACCGCCGATTCGCCCGCCAACATTAATTGGTACGTGCAATATTACAACAACCCGCATCTGGAAGGCGTCCCCGCCGCCACCGGCAACGAAATCGGCATCAATCACACCTGGGGCGCGGGCGCACCCGCCACCGGCATCAACGCCGATAACTTCTCGGCGCGCTGGACGGGCAGCCGCAGTTTCGATGCGGGCGTGTATGAAGTCTCGGCAACCACCGACGACGGCGTGCGCGTGTGGGTTGACGGCACGTTGGTGATTGACCAGTGGCGCGAACAATCGGCGACGACGTTCAAAAAGCAGGTCTATCTGTCCGCCGGTGTGCATCACTGGCAAGTGGCATACTTTGAAGCGCAGGGCGATGCCGTCATCCGGTTTGACCTCCAACTGATTACCCCCGATACCACCACCGGCGCCGCGTGGACGGCGGAATATTTCACCAATCCCGATTTGTCCGGTTCGCCCGCCAAAATTCTCACCGAAACTGCCATCAATTACGACTGGGGCACGGGAGCACCCACCACCGACATCCCCGCCGATAATTTTTCGGTGCGCTGGACGACCAACGCGCAGTTTTTGGGCGGCACATACGATTTCAGCGCCACCGCCGACGACGGCGTGCGGCTGTGGATTGACGGCGTGCTGGTGATTGACCAGTGGCGCGAGCAAGCCGCCACCACCTTCACCGTGCGGCGCACCCTCAGCGCGGGGTCGCACCGGGTGCAGATGGCATATTTTGAAGCGGGCGGCGTCGCCGTGGCAAAACTGCAATGGCAACTCGCGCCGAGTGGCGGCAGCCCCACCCCGACGCCCGCACCCACGCCGGTTCCCGGCTCGGAAATCATGGTCGATAACCTTGACAGCGGTTTCCTCTGGGGCGGATTGTGGCGCAACCGGCACACGGCGGCAGGAGGTCAGAAGTTCAGCTACTTCTGGACATACAACACCACCTTCTACCCTGAAAATTACGGCAAGTGGACGCCGACCCTGCCGCACAGCGGGAATTATGAAGTGTGGGCATACATCCCCGCGATGCCCGGCGCGTCCCGCAATGTGCGCTACCGCGTTCTGCACAACGGCACACGCTCCGATATGATTGTGAATCAACTGACCCGTGGCAACAATTGGATCAATCTGGGCACATATTATTTCAACGCCGGCAACACCGGCAAAGAATTTGTGCTGGTATACGACAACACCCGCGAAACATACATCAGCCGCACCATCGCCTTTGACGCGGTGAAATTCATTCCGCGCTAAACAATTTTCACCCTCTGTATGGGGCACGAGATACATCGTGCCCCTACTTTTTTCCCCCACCTTTGACGTTCTTTTACCGTAAACGTATAATACCCGCCGAAATGAATTACCGCATTCGCGCCGAATTTCATTTCAGCATAAACCCTTTCAAAGGAAAAGCCGTGGCTATTTTTGAAGAAAACTGGTACGCCGAACCGTTTGAAAAACAGAATAAATGCGGCACCGACGGTTGCGACGGCGAAGACTGCGATTGCGATTGCACCTACGGCTCGATGAGCGAACCGGACGTGCTGCCGCGCATCGACGAGATTGCCGCGCTGTTCCCCGACGAATGGCTGGCGTTCATTGTCCCCCCCGCCGAAGATGACGACCCCGCGCCAACCCACGGGCGGCTGGTGGCGCACAGCCCCCACCCCGATGCAATTTTCGATGCGGCAAACGCCGTGCTGTGGAATCAATGCGTGTACACCTTCTTCAACGGCGATTTTGAGGCGATGGAAGCCAGCTACGGCGATACGCTCAACGACGAACCGCGCCCCGTCCCGCAACCAACCCCCGACGCATACATCCCGATGACGGAAGCGGAAGTTGTCCCCACCGGGTTGATTGACCTGATTCACTCGGCGCTGGATAAACTGTATGAGACCCCGCCCCACACTTCCGAGGCGATTCGCCGCCTGCGCATCGCCAAAATTCGCGCCGGTTACAATTCCGACAGTCCCTTGCATCCCATTCTGGATACCGCCCTCGACGGGCTGGAAGTCGCCGAGCCGGATATTCAAGCCGTCATCTGGCATTTGGAAGATGACCTTTCCGCCTTCAAAACGGCGATTATTTAAATTAATATGCCGTAGGGGCGGCTCGCGAGCCGCCCCTACCGATTACAGAAAACCGGAAACTGAAAACTCATGACAAATATCATCAACCCCGAAGACATTGGCATTGAGCCGAAACTGCCCCACCGAAAACCGGCGTGGCTGAAGGTCAAACTCCCCACCGGAAAATCATACCGGCACGTGAAGAATCTGATGCGCGCAAAAAGTCTGCACACCGTCTGCGAAGAGGCAATGTGTCCCAATTTGGGCGAATGCTGGAGCCGCGGCACGGCGACATTTCTGCTGATGGGCGACGTCTGCACCCGCAGTTGCGGCTTTTGCCACATCAAAACGGGACGCCCCCCGGCGCTGGACGAAGACGAACCCCGCCGCATCGCCCAATCTGTGGCGCAGATGAACCTGAATCACTGCGTCCTCACCTCGGTGAACCGCGACGAGTTGCCCGACGGCGGGGCGCACATCTTCGCCAACACCATCGAAGCCATCCGGCAGATTATGCCCGCCTGCACCACCGAGGTACTCATCCCCGATTTCAAAGGGGACGAAGCCGCGCTGAAACTGGTGATGGACGCTAAACCCTCCATCCTGAACCACAACACCGAAACCGTGCCCCGGCTGTACCGCACGGTGCGTCCGCAGGCGAATTATCAGCGCTCCCTGAATGTTTTGCGCATGGCAAAGGAACTTGACCCGCAGGCGGTCACAAAAACCGGCATCATGGTCGGCTTGGGTGAAACCAAAGATGAGGTGGTGCAGGTGATGAAAGACCTGCGCGAAATTGAGGTGGACATCATGACCATCGGGCAATATTT
>JAJRSQ010000112.1 GCA_024278725.1 Chloroflexota bacterium | reverse complement strand
TTTTCATCATTCGTCATTCGCAACTTGGAAGTCCATTCCGCCTTCAACCGGCGAGTGGGCAACCCGTCGTGCAGAAAATCGAGGCGCATATCCGCCACCGTACGGTCGTTCACCCGCAGCACCAGCCGCCCGCTGTCGGTGAAGACGCCGATGCGCACACAATCAATATTCTGCCCGTCGGCAATTTCCTTCAGCCGCGCCCGGTTTTCCGGCGGCACAGCCAGCACCATCCGCTCCTGCGCTTCGCTCAGCCAGATTTCCCACGGGCGCAACCCGGGATATTTCAGCGGGACGGCATCCAACTGCACCACCGCGCCAAGTTGCGCCGCCATTTCCCCCACCGCCGACGACAGCCCGCCCGCACCGCAATCGGTGATGGCGCTGTACAGCCCTTCATCCCGCGCCCGCAAAATCACTTCCAGCGCCTGTTTTTCGTGGATGGGATGACCAATCTGCACCGCGGTGCCGGCGATGTCGCCCGTATCCACATCCATTTCCATGCTGGAAAAGGTTGCGCCGCGCAGCCCGTCGCGCCCGGTGCGCCCGCCGATAACCACGATGGCGTCGCCCGGTTTGGCGGCGGACGGGTGACCCCCGGCGGGGAGCATGCCCAGACAGCCGCAAAAAACCAGCGGGTTGGCGGTGTAGCCCTCGTGATACAAAATTGCGCCGTTCACGGTGGGAATGCCCATTTTGTTGCCGTAATCTTCCACCCCATGCACCACCCCTTCGGCAATGCGGCGGGGATGGAGCACCCCGGCGGGCAGCGACTCGGCGGGCAGGTCGGGTAATCCGAAACAGAGGACATCGGTGTTGGCGATGGGACGCGCGCTCACGCCGATGATGTCGCGGATGACCCCGCCGACGCCGGTGTTCGCGCCGCCAAACGGCTCCAGTGCCGAAGGGTGGTTGTGCGTTTCCGCCTTGAATGCCAAATCGAAACGGTCGTCGAAGGTGAAAATCCCCGCATTGTCCACAAAGACCGATTTCAGCCACGGTTTTTTCACCCGTTCAGTGGCGGCTTTGATATATGTTTTGAACAGCGATTCGATTTTCTGCGGCACGGGGTCGCTGTCCGCCGGTGCGCCCGGCAGCGGACCGAGATAATCAATGGTGGCATTAAAGGTTTTGTGGACGCAATGCTCGCTCCACGTTTGGGCGATGGTCTCCAGTTCGACGTCGGTCGGTTCGCGGTTTTCGCGCCGAAAATACGCCTGCACCGCCCGCATTTCCGCCAAATCGAGCGCCAAACGGCGGTCGGCGCTGATGGCGGTCAGGTCGGCATCGGTGGCGCGGGTCAGGGGGATGGTGTCGGTGGTATCATCGGCGGGCTGAGGGGAAACGAAGGGGGGTTCAATAGGGGCGTTGACGGC
Organism: Chloroflexota bacterium; assembly: GCA_024278725.1. Classification (GTDB taxonomy): domain Bacteria; phylum Chloroflexota; class Anaerolineae; order 4572-78; family 4572-78; genus JANTHQ01. The sequence continues at coordinate 4,982 of JAJRSQ010000112.1, read as the reverse complement.
AATTTGTTCAATCACCGGATTGGAGAGAATTTCGGTCGCCAGCCGCCGAATCTCCGCCGCCGAGAGGTCACCGTCGAGCAAAAATTGCTGTCCGGTTGCCGCCTGCCGCAGCCCGGCGATACCCATCCGGTGTGCGGCGCGGCGCAAATTCCCGGCGGGCGGGTCGGTGACGCCGGGCAAGCGGGTGATTTCCACCACCATCCCGGCGGGCAGCGGCGGGTTTATCGCCGCCGATTCGGTCACGGGGTCGGCGAGCAGTTCTGCCGCCAAACGCGCCGCGTCCGCCCGCGAAAGGTCGCCGCGCAGAAAATAGAGTCGCCGCGCGGTGCAGGCGGTCAGCCCGGCAATACCCGATTGGTGCGCCACCGTCACAATCTTCGCGGCGGATGTTTCGGTTTTGGCGGATACCACAATTTTGAAGGTTTTGGTCATTTGAAACGCTCCGTTGTTTTGGGTTTTGGTGGTTGGTTTTTGGTTTTCAGGCTGACAGTTGATTATTGTCATTACAAGCGAAGCAAAGTTGAAAATGCCCGAAGGGTGCAATCTCGGGGCTGAAAAATGGCGATTGCTTCAGCCCTGTGGGCTTCGCAATGACATAATACTGATAACTGACAACTGAAAGCTGACCGCTGAAAGCCGACACCCAAAAACTACCTTTCCACCGGTCCATCGAGGCAGGTGAGCCAGCCATCGCCCCGTTCACAACTGCCGCACAGCCCGATGCCGCAGCGCATGTGCGCCTCCCACGAAAGTTGCACCGGCACGCCCGCCGCATCGCACAATTTGCCGACCGCCGCCAGCATGCCGGTGGGTCCGCATGCGCACACCAGCGCGGGGAGACCATCCGCCAGCGCGTCCGCCAGCGCATGCGTCACCAGCCCGCGCCGCCCCACCGAGCCATCTTCGGTAGCGGGGATGACCGTCGCCCCCAGCGCCGCCAGCGCGTCCAGCGCCAGCAAATCCGCCGATGTCCGCGCTCCGACAATCGCCCGCACGGGAAAACCGCGCGCCCGCGCCGTTTCCGCCAGAAATCGCAACGGGGCAACGCCGTATCCCCCGCCGACCAGCACCAATTCCCCCGTCATTTTTTCAGGGAGACGGAAGCCGCGTCCCAACGGACCGCGCAGCCACAGCGCGTCGCCCGTCCGCAGGGTATGAATGGCGCGGGAAAAAGGACCGACGGCGGCAATGGTCAGCGAAACGGGGTTCGCCGCCGCGAGACTGAACGGTTTTTCATCCACGCCGGGAAGCCACGCCATCACAAATTGTCCCGGCTCGGCGGCGAGTGCGCCATCCAAAATGAAGGTGCGCGTGACGGCATTTTCATCGACAATTTTGGTGATGGTGAAGGGTTGCGGCAGGGTATTCATAATGCTCGCCCCCGCAGTGCCGCAATCGAACCAAAATTATTTTGCGCCATAAATTGCGTCAATTCCGCGTTGATTTTTGCCGGCGCGTCCACCCCGCGCGTGTGGATTGCCGTCCCCACGCCGACCACTGTCGCCCCGGCGGCGAGCATTTCCACCGCGTCGCGCCCGTTGCACACCCCGCCCGTGCCGATGACGGGCACATCCACCGCGCGGGCGATGTCGAAGACGCAGCGCAGGGCGATTGGTTTCAGCGCGGCGCCGGAAATGCCGCCGGTGCGGTTCGACAGGAAGGGTTTGCCCGAAACGGGGTCGATGACCATGCCGGGCATAGTGTTGATGGCGGTGATGGCGTCCGCGCCCGCAGCGACCACGGCGGCGGCGATGCGGGCGATGTCGGGGACGTTGGGAGCGAGTTTCACGGTGATGGGGCAGGTTGCCGCCCGTTTCACGGCGTCGGTGACGGCGGCGGCGGTTTCGGGCAGGGCGGCGAAGGGGGTGCCGAAATCGTCGCGCACGTTGGGGCAGGAAATGTTCACTTCCAGCAGGTCGGGTTTGGCGCGGCAGATGATTTCGGTCACGGCGGCGAACTCCGCCACGGTGCCGGCGAAAATGCTGGCAATCAGCGGCACGCCCAGCGGCGAGAGTCGCGCGCGAGTTTCCACCAGCAGGGGGACTTCCGCGTCCGCGCCGGGGTTGGTCAGCCCGATGGCGTTCAGCACCCCACCGCCCCAATCCACCGCCACCGGGTTCGGATGTCCGGCACGTGGCGCGAGTCCGCAACTCTTCGCGGTGACCATCCCCGCTCCGGCGCGAGCGGCGCGGGTCAGCAGTGCGGGGCTGGTGCCGATGATTCCCGACGCCAGCACCAGCGGGGATTTTAGGGTGAAATTCAGAAAATCGCAGGATAGAGTCATGGGACGCTCAAATTATTTTCGGTTTGTAGTAGGGGCACGCGCGCCGTGCCCCTACGGATTTTTCCATCAAACGTATTTTCTACGCCTTGCCCAGCACCGCCGCGAGCAGCGCCATCCGAATGTACATGCCGTTGCGCACCTGCCGAAAATACGCCGCGCGGGGGTCGTCATCCACCGAATAGTGAATTTCGCCGACGCGGGGGAGCGGGTGCATGACCACCATCTTCTTTTTGGCGCGCGCCATCAATTCGGGAGTGATTTCATATTGATTTTTCACCTCTTCGTACTGCGCCAAATCGGTGAACCGTTCTTTCTGCACGCGGGTGACATACAGCACATCGACATTTTCAATGACATCCGCGACGTCATGTGTTTCGCGGACATCAATCTTCGCGTCAATCACTTCGTTCATCACGGTGAGGGGCAGGCGCAGAATTTCGGGCGAGACGAAACGCAAGCTGATATCGAAATGGCGGAGCAATCGGGTCAGCGAGTGGACGGTGCGCCCGTAGCGCAAATCGCCGACCATTGCCACCCGCAGCCCGTCCACGTGCCCCAACTCTTCGCGGATGGTGAACAGGTCGAGCAGGGCTTGTGTCGGGTGTTCGCCCGCGCCGTCACCGGCGTTGATGACCGGCACGTCGGCGTAATCTGCCGCCACCTGCGCCGCGCCGATTTTCGGATGCCGGAGGACAATCACGTCGGCATATTGTTCCAGCGTGCGGATGGTGTCCGCCAGCGTTTCGCCTTTGCTGACCGAGCTGAATTGCACCCCCTGGGTGATGGGGATGACGCTGCCCCCCAGCCGTTCCATCGCCGCGATGAATGATGCGCTGGTGCGGGTACTCGGCTCGTAAAAGAGTGCCGCTTCGATTTTCCCCTTCAGCAAATCCGCCGACCCGCGCCGCTCGACCAGTTCGCGCATTTCGCGGGCGCGCTCGAAGATGTAGCGCAGTTTTTCAAGGTTGAATTGACTCACCGAAATGATGTCCTGCCCGGTCAGCCCGTTGCTGAAGGTTTCCGGCTCCGGCATGGTATCAAAATCAAACAAGGGGGGGATTTTTTCCATTATCATAATTTTCTCCTCGAATTTGGTTGTTGGTTGTCGGTCATCGGTTTTCGGTTATCAGTAATTGGTTGTATCTATACAGGGGTGTCATTGCGAAGCCCGTAGGGCTGAAGCAATCCCCACTATTCAACTCGGAGATTGCACCCTTCGAGCATTTTCAACTTCGCTTCGCTCGCAATGACATTTGTCACCCTGATGGCTGTATGGTCACAATTGGTTATTGGTTATTGGTTATTTGAGCGTATTTTGTGTTGCGTAACTTCACAAAATACGAAATATGTTTTAATAGCACACAACTGACCACTGATAACCGATAACTGAAAACTATCCAATCACCCTGCCGCACCCCGGCGGGGCGACGAAGGTGCCGTTCACAAAAATTTCCGCGCCGCGCAGCACCACCCGATGCACCCGCCCCACCAATTCGCGCTCCAAAAAAGGACTCCAGCCGCATTTGGTCTGGAGTCCTTTTTCTGAAACAGTGAATGAGGTATCGGTATCCACTTCGATGAAGGTGTCGGGCTGCGCCGGCAAGCCGAAGATTCGGCGCGGATTGTCCGCCATCAGCGCGATGAGTCGCGCCAGCGAGAGCCGCCCCGCTTTCACCGCCGTGAACATCAGCGGCAGAGACGTTTCCAGCCCCGGCACGCCCGGCGGTGGCGTTTCCGATGCCTTTTCCGCGCGAGTGTGCGGGGCGTGGTCGGTGGCAATGCAGTCGATGGTGGTATTGAGGTGCGCCCACAGCGCATCCACATCGGATTGGGATGCCAGCCGGGGACGCATATCGCCGAATGTGCCGAGCCGCGCCGCATCATCATCGGTTAAAAAAAGATGGTGCGGCGTCACCTCGCAGGTCACGGGGAGACCGGCGGCTTTGGCATCCGCAATCAATTCGATTTCATCCCGGCGGCTGATGTGGCAAAAATGCACCGGGCGACGATACGCCGCCGCCAGCCCGATGCCGACGGCGACGCTCTGCCCTTCGGCGTGCATGGCAATCGGTTTGGCGCGCGTCCAGTTGCGGAAACAAGCGTGCAGGGTGGGTAAATCGTCCACCCGCAGGGGACCGAAAGTATCGTTCAGATAGATTTTCAGCGCCACCCCCGCCGCCGCGAGCGCGGGCAACTCGGCAGTGTGCGCCGGGCTGGCGCCAACAAAAAACCCAACGTCGCAAAAAATTGCGGGTTGGGCTTGGCGTCGAGTCGCGGCAAGGGTCGCGGGAGTCACCACGGGCGGGGTGGTGTTCGGCATTGCCAGAATGGTGGTGAAACCTCCGGCAATGGCGGCACGGGTTCCGGTGGCAAAATCTTCTTTCTGCTCACCGCCGGGCACGCGCAAATGCGTGTGAATATCTATTAATCCGGGTAACTTCAGCAATCTCGGCATTGGATATTCTAAATCCTCAAAAAAAGCTCCATTCATCGGGAAAATGAATCGAGCTGTGATTCGCGGCGTATTGCGATATTCTTTCGGGAAACGATGGTAACACGGTTGGAAAGCGCCGTCAAATTTTCGATGCGGTTTTTGTTTTCGGGGACAATGGGGGTAGAGTTTCAGGCAAACGCGCTCAAAATAACGGGGTAAATTTTATGGCTGATGACCTTCCCCACCGGCGATGGTCGGCGCTGT
>JAJRSQ010000111.1 GCA_024278725.1 Chloroflexota bacterium | reverse complement strand
GAGATGTTCGGTTTGTTCGGCGTACAGTTTGCGCAACACCACAATCATCAGCGATTCATCGAGTTTGAAACGGCGGCGACTGTAACTGAATTTCGATACCGCCTGAAAAATGCGGTGATAATCATCATGCAACAGCGTGAAACCGGCAACAGCGCACAACGCCGTAAAAATGTGCCGGTGGCGATGCACAAAATAATAGTCGTCTTTTTCATCCGGTTTGTTTTGATAAAGGAAGGTTCTACCCAGCAGGCGGTTCATAATGCGGGGAATTTCCCGGCGGGCTTTTTCGGGCAGGTCGGTAGATTGTAAAATTGTTTCGGTAGTGAATGGCATAAGGGTTTTTGGTTTTTGGTTTTTGGTTTTTGGTTTTTGGTTTTTGGTTTTTGGTTTTTGGTTAAATGATGTCAGAGCGTGTTTTTCGTGTCAAGTTTGCGGTTGGTTGAAAACGGCGCGTCATTTCTTTGGTTTTCCAATACTCCATCATTGCAACATGTTGTTGCTTAGGGTATAATACCCCAAAAGGTCATAAAGGACAATATCATGATAAAAACCAGTATCAGCGAATTAAAAGCAGGGTTATCGGAATATATCAACCGTGCTGCCTACGGCAAAGAACGGATAATCATTATGAGCCGCGGCAAACCAAAAGCGGCGATGATTAACATTGAAGCGTTGGAACGCCTGGAAGCGTTGGAAGCCGAGCAAAGTTTTCGGCAGGGTTGGCAAGAAGCACAATCCGGCGACACTCAGCCGCTAGATGAGTTGTGGACTGATGTCGACACCGCCTGAAATCACCGTCCGGTTCACCCCGGAATTTAAGCGCAAGCTAAAAAAACCGGCAAAACGATACCCTCACATTCGCGCCGATGTACAGCCCGTTCTCGACCGGATTCAAACCGGCGAGATTATCGGGGCACAAATACCGGGGATAGACTATGCCATCTTCAAGGTTCGGATACGCAACCGGGACGCTCGCAAAGGCAAGCGAGGCGGCTACCGATTGCTCTATTATCTGAAAACAGAAACCACCATCATTTTGATAACCATTTACGCAAAATCAGACCAAAGTGATATTTCCGCCGAACAAATACGCCGTATTGTGAAAATATTCGACGAGCCGTAACCGCTTCCCTACCCTCGCCGCACCAGCCGAAAGGGAACGACACGCACCAACCCCAAATCGACCGGCGCACCGGGAACGGGTTCGAGGGTGTAACGGGTTTCGGGGTGGTTGGCGTAGGCGATGGTGTAAATCAGCCACGGCAAATCCTGCTCGCGGGCAAAAGCGTCGGCGGGGATGTCGCGGATGTGAACGGATGGACTGCCGTTGAGAAACCCATCCACAAAATGCTGAATTTTCGCCGGGGTGATGGCGCGGCTCATCTCGCGCAGGGTTTTTTCCTGCAACGACCGCATACGCGCCGCATCCAGTACCGGCGCGGCGACGAGTTGCGGCGCGAAGGGCGCTCGGCGACGGGGCGGGGTGTAAAAACTATTCGCATCGGGCAGGGCGATGGGCATAGCTTGAAACGCGGGCAGGTCATCGGGCAGCCATCGCTCTTTTTCCTGTTGCATGGCGGAAAAATGTTTGGCAATCGCCGCCAATTTATCCTGAAAACTGCCATCGGCGCTGACCAGTTGATATTTGATTTGTTTGAGGGAGGTGCGCAGATACTGGGCGTGCCGCCGGTCAATTTCCGCCAGCAACGGATCGAGCGTTTCCAGTTTGTCGATGATGAAACGAAGATAATGGCTGATTTCGTCGGCGGCTTGGGCGGGCGAAAGCCGCGTTTGGGTCGCCAGTTCATCGGCGGCGGCAGCGAGCCAATCGGCGTTGAGTTGCCATCTGCGCAACCGGGTGACGATGTTGCGCCGGTAGCGCGAAACATGGTCGGAGGTTTTGAGGATATGGTAGGTGGGCAACAGCGTTTGAGCGTAATCCTCGAATTGAAGCCGCAACAATTCGGACACGGATTTATTGCGGGTGACGCGCTCGGTATAGCGGCGAATATTGTGGTTCAGTTCGTTCAATCCGCGCACCACCTGCCGCACATTTTCATACGCCTGCGTCAGCGCCAGCGCGGGCGAAAAATCTTTGCCGCGATGAGTGAGCAGTTGATGCGCGGCATACAATTGTCCGGTATATTCCTGCGGCTTCTGCTGTTGAATGGCGCGCAACGCTTCCAGCAACGTAAAAGCATAATCGGGCAGAATGATGCGTTCGGAATAGTCGGCTTGCTGTTCCCGTTCCAGCCACCCCGTCGAGACCAATCGGCGCAAAAACCACCCCGCCTGATTCTGCACATCCCCCGGCGAAAGCGAGTCGTCCGGCGCATCGGGGTCGGTCAGCGCGGTGTCCGCCAACGATTGCGCTTCATCGCTGGCAAGGTAGGCGGCAATTTCATGGATGACGATGTCGCGCGTCAACCCAAAGCGGTTGAATTCCGCCAAGCCGTAAATGCGCAACAAAATGGCGATATAATGTCGCTGCAAGCCTCCCTGCGACCCCAACAAATTGAAGAGTTTCGGCGGCAGCAGGTCAAAAGGGTTGTTCAATTGTGGGGATGATGTTTCTGCGGGTGGTGTCATACCGATTTCCCTGAACCTGATGCGCTCAGTGTACCCCGTGCGCGAAAATCAGGCAAACAGAGCGTTATTCGGCATCGGCGCGGGGTCGGTCAAAATACCACTGCACGGCAAAGAGTACCACAAATACCCCCCACAGCGCACGCTCCCACCAGACATCCGCCAGCAACGCCAAACTCAAACTGACCAGCATCAACCCACCGGTCAAAGGGGTCTGGAAAGCGGCGGTTTCCAGTTGCCGGCGCAATTTTATCCTCTTGGTGTGCGCCAGCCAATCATTGATGCTGAACGCCGCCAGAATCACCGCCAGCCCCAGAATCCATATCGCATTGAAAAACACATTGAGCCAATCAATGGTCATCGCTGTACCTGATACTTTCCTTCACCGATACACCCGGTTCCGCCAGCCGATGCATTTGTACCTGTGCCGGCTTCTCCAATGGAAAAACAACCAACAGTCACACTTCGATGTGAAAAGGAAAAATCGGAATGGTCTTAAATATCTCGCGGTTCCAGCACCAAGTTGACTCCTGCAAGAATTTGCTCAACTCGCTCCTGTGATAGCGTCCCAATCTTCTCACTCAAATCCCGTTTATCTACCGTGAAGAGTTGTGATACGTTCACCACACTCTGCCTCGGCAGTTGCGCTTCGCCCGCCTCTAGCAGGACATTCCCCGGTGACTCGGCTCGTTTAAGGTTAGAGGTAATCACACATACCGCTACCGTATTTATTCGGCTCCGATTAAAAACATTATTTTGAATGATAACGTGCGGATGTCGGTAGCCGGGTTCTGACCCTGACGGTTCACCTAAATCAACCCAGAAAACATCTCCCTGATGGATTACCATTCACCCTCCACCAAATTTCGATGATGATTGCGCATTTTTCGCTGTACCCGTTCTTCATCAGCCAAAGGCATACCGTCATAAGCCCGGTTAATCTGATGCAGTAATGCTTGATTTTCATAACGTTGGATAAACTCCTCGACTGCCATCACAAACAGACGACTTCGAGAGACATTCAATTCATCAGCCAATCTATTCACTTGGTCAAAGAGCGTTTTATTCATTGATATTGCCGTCTTCACATTCCGCATAGCTCGCACCTGTTATACCTTATTTATTGATGACAGTATAACAGGTAGGGGGCAAGCCGTCAATAATACATGTCGTCATTCCAACTCAAAGAGCATATCCAACAATTCTTCCGCCAAATTGTCCAACTCCGTTTGAGAGGCAGCATCGGCAATGTCTTGCACTATACTTTTCAACAACGTGGCTTGGGGTTCCGCCAACGAGCCATCTTCCAACAACGCCTGCGCTCGCTTCAATAATGCTTGCGTTTCGGCATCAATGGTTGGAGCCACGAGTGCAGCCGGTGCGGGGGTTTCGTCATCGTCAACCAATGTTTCCAACCGTCGGCGTGTTTCGGCAATTTGCGCGGGCGATAATCGCGCTTGGGTTGCTTGCACGCTGACTGCTTTTGTGTTGCCGGTAGCACGATCCGTGGCGCGCACATGCAACATCCCGTTAACATCAAAATCAAACCGAACATTCACACTGGGCAGTTCACCGGGAGCAGCCGGTTTTAAATCTTCGATTAAAAAATCGCCCAACAAAATATTGTCTGAAGCAATCGGGGCTTCACCCTGATACACTTTGATGTGTACCGTCGTTTGTTGCGGATACAACGCGAAAAATGTTTGTTCTTTGGTCACCGGAATGGTGGTATTGCGGTGGATGAGAATGTTGTAAATATCCGGGATGATTTGTCTGCGCACCTCGGTTGCGGTTTCTATGCCCAGTGAATAGGGCGTCACATCCACCAAAATCGAACCTACAGGTTGTCCGGCAATAATTGCCGCTTGCACAGCCGCGCCCAACGCGACGACTTCATCGGGATTAATCTCCGCATCGGGTTCCACCCCGGTATAAGCGGCAACCAATTCCCACACAGCCGGCATCCGGGTTGAACCACCTACCAGCAAGATTCGATTTAAATCATCGGTTGAAAATTCGGCATCTTTAAAAACTGCGTTCAGCGATTCCATGGTGCGCTGTAATAACGGTTCGGTCATAGTCCGGAACGATTCACGAGTGATGACGGTGTCCAAATGGCGGGGAACACCATTGATTTCTGCCAAGTATTCTTCACTAACATGCGTTTCGGCAAAATCAGACAATCGCATTTTAGCAGCTTCGGCAGCTCGATTAAGCCGTGCCATAGCCAACCGATTATCCGCCAACGAGATACCATGCTGTTTATAAAAAAGTTTTCCCAGATGTTTGGTTAAAATACGGTCGAAATCATCGCCCCCCAAGGCAGTATCGCCGTGGCTGGCGACAACTTCTACCACGCCATCGGTCATTTCCACCACCGAAACATCAAAAGTGCCGCCGCCCAAATCGTACACCAGCGCCAGTTTATCGTCATCATTATCCAGCCCATACGCCAGCGCGGCAGCAGTCGGCTCATTGATAATACGCACGACTTCCAACCCGGCTATTTCACCGGCTTCTTTGGTTGCTTGTCGCTGGGCATTGGAAAAATATGCGGGCACGGTGATGACGGCTTTTTCCACCGGCTGCTCCAAGTGCGCTTCGGCAATTGCTTTCAGTTCACGCAGAATAAATGCTGAGATTTCCTGTGG
>JAJRSQ010000110.1 GCA_024278725.1 Chloroflexota bacterium | reverse complement strand
GCACACGTTGCGAACCGTGTGGATTTGTCCATCTGCGGTGATTGGGAAGATGTGCAAATAGCCTTGGGGTTGCGGAGGGGACGTGTCACCCCAAAGCCTAATTATGCGCTTCAACAAATGGGCATGGATGACCCTGATGACTTTATACATAACTTGCTGACAATGAAGACGACACTGCGGCGGCGAGCGTCTCAGAAAAAGCAGAAAGTTAAAAAGAAACGCAAGCAAGCGAAAGCGCAATGCAAGAAGCAACGCAAAAAGAAGTGAGGTACGTATTGTGTGGCAATCCGAAATTTAGCCGCCGTATTTTCGCGGCGGCGGTGATTTGGCTGGTGTTAACCCTTCCGGTGAGTGCGCAATCACCCCCGCAGATTGCCGGGTGCGCCGTTTTCCCCGCCAACAATATCTGGAACACCCCCGTTGACCGGCTCCCCGTGGATGCCAATTCTGCGGCATACATCAACACCATCAGCGCCGACGGTTTCCTGCACCCGGATTTCGGCACGGAATGGAACGGCTCCCCCATCGGTATCCCCTATGTGGCGGTGTCGGGTGTGCAGCCTGTACCCGTCACCTTCGATTACGCATCCGAAAGCGACCCCGGTCCGTACCCCATCCCCCCCGATGCGCCCATTGAAGGCGGGGCAAACAGTGATGGCGACCGCCACGTGCTGGTGCTGGATGCTGATTCCTGCACCCTCTATGAGCTGTTTTACGCTTTTCCACAGGGCGACGGCAGTTGGCACGCCGGTTCGGGGGCGAAATTTGATTTGAACGACAATGCCTTGCGCCCGGACGGTTGGACGTCGGCGGACGCGGCGGGCTTGCCGATTTTGCCCGGACTGGTGCGCTACGATGAAGTGCAGGCGGGTGAAATTGCGCACGCTATCCGTTTCACCGCCGCCCGTACCCGCAGCGACCACGTGTGGCACGCCCGCCACGACGCTTCATCGCTGACCGGCAGCCAATATCCCCCCATGGGGCAGCGTTTCCGGCTGAAGGCGGATTATGATATTTCCGGATTTTCGCCGGACGTGCAGGTCATCCTGCGGGCAATGAAAAAATACGGCATTATTCTGGCGGATAACGGCTCAAATTGGTACATCTCCGGCGCGCACGATTCCCGCTGGGATGACGCGGTACTGGGCGAGTTAAAGAGTGTGCCGGGGTCGGCGTTTGAAGCGGTGGACGTTTCATCGCTGATGGTGGATGCGAATTCGGCGGCTGTGGCGGGCTTTACCCTGCGGATTGAACCGCCTGCCCGCGCTATCATGCCCGGCGAGCAGACCGGTTTCGCGGTGCAGTCGGACGGTATTTTCAGCGGGAGCATCACCCTGACCGTTGCCATCACCCCCGCGCTGAATTACACCCTCCAGCCCGCAAACACCCCCATCCCCGCCACGGCAACCCTCACCATCACCGACACCCACAGCGGCGCAGTGCTGCCCGGCATCATCCACACGATCACCGTGACCGCCACCGGCGGCGGGTACACCCGCACCGCCACCGCGCAAGTTCTGGTCGGCGGGTGGCGGGTCTATCTGCCCCTCATTTTGCGCTGATTTTCCCCCTTCGCGCGCGTCGCGTTTCAGCGGGCGCGGCATGATTCCTGCCAGGCATCCAAATCACGATTTTTAAGAATCGCGTTGAAGTTCATTGCCTGCGCCCGGTCGCAAAATTGCCCGGTGGTGATGCCGGTATCGGTGTATTCCGCGGCGAAAACGGGTTTTCCGGCGGCGATGAAAGGGAGCATATCCGCGCACCATTCTTCCGCGAAACAATCTTCGGTCAACGCCCAATCAAAATATGGCAACAGGTCTGCCACCTGTTCGGGGTCATTTTTCAGCCCGATGGACAACCCGCGTGCGTGGGCTTCATTCGCCAGCCAGCGGTTGTATGCCAATTGGTCGGCGGCGGTGAGCGGAAAGCCGGTGTCGTTGGTGAAGGCGTCAATATTGTCCGGCTCCACGCCATCGAAACCTTTGGCTCGGCATTCGTCCAATCGGGCGCGCATCACCGGCGCCAGCAGGTCAATTTGGCGGATGTCCAGCCATTTTTCGCCATCCCACCCTTCATAATCCTTGCCGATGACCGATGCGGGGAACCGGTCTTTGTCGGGGCGCCAATCCTCCCAACTCCCCGCACTGATATAGCAGATAACTTTACGCCCCCGCGCGTGCAACGCCGCCACCACGCTCGCATCGGTATCGAACAGGTCAATATCGTACATTTCCGCGTCCACGGACATATCAATGGGTTGCGTCAATTGCCACTGCCAGAGGGTGTTCACTGCCGGTTTCCACCAATCTTCTGCGGGGGTGGCGAGCGGTTGCGCTGTTTCCGGCGCATTCGGGGGTGGCGAACCGCACGCTGAAATCAGCAATACCAGCAAGGCGAAGACGGATAATTTCTTCATCGGATTCTCCTGTGTAAGTTTAACTGCGTTTATTATAAAGGGCATTGAGAGAAAAAGAAATACCGGCGCGGATATTCACATCACATGCTTGCCAATCGTCGGGGACTCTGGTACTATTGAATTGCACACAGCGACATGCTATTGTGTGAACCCACAACACAAAAAGGCGCAGGCGTATCTCATATGAATGACACCATTTCAGCGATGCATGATATTGACGTTGCCCTGTTTGTTTTTTTGGAACGTTATGCCCCCAGTCTCATCAAATGGGACATCCTCACCTATTTTGGCGCACATCCCAACCACACCGTGACCGCGTTGGAACTCTCCCGGCAGTTGAACAAAAATTATCAGGTTGTGCGGCGCAACGTGGGCGATTTGGCGTTGCTCGGTGTGCTGGAAATGGATGCCGCCCCTCCCCAGCCGATTTACCGGCTCACCACCGCCAACCCGCACATTCGCGCCACGGTTGAACGCATCGCCGCCGACCCGCCACAATCGCCCTTCTACCGGCAATAATGCCGTAAACCTGCGGTTTATGTTAACTTTCCTTTTTGAATTGATTGTGCTAAAATAATAGCCGATTTAAAAACCTATCGTTACGTTTTACGGACAGGATGCATCTATGGATATTATTTGGCACGGACATGCCTGCTTTGAAATAAAATGCGCGGAAACAACCATCGTCACCGACCCCTTTGAGGCGAGTTTGGGGCTGCCCGCTCCGAACCTGACGGCGGATATTGTGACCGTCAGCCACAACAATCCGCACCACAACGCCACGCATCTGGTGGCGGGCGCGTCCAAAGTGGTGGATCGCCCCGGCGAATACGAAATCCGCACCGCGTTCATCATCGGTTCGGCAATTTACCCCCCGGCAGACAAAGCGAATCAGATGGCAGACCCGCGCAACATCGTGTTTTTCATCGAAGCGGACGACCTGACGGTGTGCCACATGGGCGATATACGGCACGTCCCGACGCAAAGCCAGATGGAAAATTTCTCCAACGTGGATATTCTGCTCTTGCCGGTGGGAAACGGGAAAAGTTTAACCGCCGCGCAAGCCTCGGAAGCGTTGAGTTTGATTGAACCCTCCATCATCATTCCCATGCATTACGCGCTGCCCGGCATCACCATCCCCCTGGAACCGTTGGAAAAATTTTTGAAAGAAATGGGATTGCCCGCCTCTGAACCGGCGGACAAACTGCGTATCAGCAAAAGCAATTTGCCGCAAGATACGCAAACAGTTATTCTCTCACCGCAATTTTAGCACCCGGAGGAGTATACCGTGACCGAACAAAATTCTGCCCCCGATACCCCGCAATCCGCAAACCCCATTTCGATGGGCTGGCGCGTCGTTTTGGGCGTCGTCGCTCTGGCTATTGTTGTTGGCTTGGGTTGGCAACTGCTGGGCAACAAATCGCAGCCCGCGCCGTCCGTTGAAACGCCCGCCGCGGAGGTGAACACCCCCGCCCCGGACGATTCGCCGGAAGGCTATTTTCAGCGCGGAAACAACTATTATAAAGCGGGTGATTTGGAAAACGCGGTGACGGCGTTCAAACAAGCCGTGGCGCTCAACCCGAAATATGTCGCCGCATACGCCAATTTGGGCGCGGTATATTATGCCCAGCAGAAGCTCGACTTGGCGGAAGAGACTTATTTGAAAGCTATTGAACTCGCCCCCAATGATGCCGACATCATTTACAATTTAGGGGCGATTTATGTGCAGGAAGCCCTGGCGACCAATGTGGTCAATCAGGAAAAACTGGCGCTTGCCACCGAAAAAATCAAGCGCGCCATTGAATTGAAACCCGATTTAGCCGCACCCTATTACGGGTTGGGGGTGGTCAATCGGGCTTCGGGCAACACGGAAGAAGCCATCAAAGCCTTTGAAACCTTTTTGGATTTGGATGACGGCTCTGACCCCATCGCAACCACCAATGCCACCAACATTTTGAATGAGTTGAAAACACAGCAGTAGAGGGTATAGCATGGAAGAAATTGCTCGTGGAGTATACGTTAGTTTTGAATATGAAGGCGCCAATTGCGGGTTGATTGAAACCGATGAGGGCGCAATTGTGGTGGACACCCCCATCATCCCCGAAGAGGCGAAAGAGTGGGCGGCGCGGGTTGCCGAAAAGACCGACCGCGTGCTGTACGTGTTCAATACTGACCATCATCGCGCGCACATTCTGGGGAATCAATATTTTGATGCCCCCGTGCTGGCGCATGAATATGCGTGGAAAGAGATGGCGGGCTACAAAGATACCTTCATTGAACGCACCAAAAATTTGTACAAAAAACAGCCCGATATTCAGAAGCAATTTTCCGAAACCGTCATCGTGAAACCGGAACTCACCTTCACCGGCTACATGTTGATGACCAAAGGGCACAGAAAGCTGCATTTTATGTACTTGGGGGGACATACCCCCGCCACCAGCGGGCTGTACATCCCCGATGTGAACATTCTCTTCGCCGGGGATTTGGTGGTGGTCGATGAACATCCGGCACTGGGGCAGTGCGACAGCAAAGAGTGGCTGAAGCAATTGGATTGGTTGCAGGAACAAAAATTGAACGCCATTGTGCCCGGACACGGCTCGGTGTGCAATATTGAAGCGATTGAGCCGATGCGCTGTTACATCCGCACGATGCGGGCGCGGGTGCGCAGCCAATACAAACAGGGGCGCACCAAAGCGGAATCGGCGGTGGTCATCAGCCAGATGATTGATATGTTCCCCTACAAACCGGGGCGAAAATCTATCATCGAAAAGCGGATTCGCGCGGGGGTGAGCCGCATTTACGATGAGATGAAAGTTTTTTACGGGGTCGCAGAGCCGAAAACGCGCTATCCGCGTTCCACCATGCGCCCCAAACCACTCAAAAGTCTCTTGGCATGATTTGCCAAAAAAACTCACTGTGCTATAATTTTGCTTGCTTTTGAGGCGACGGGATGTGGCGCAGCCCGGTAGCGCGCTTCGTTCGGGACGAAGAGGCCCCCGGTTCAAATCCGGGCATCCCGACCTCAAATTAAATAATTGTCGGGGCGTGGCGCAGTCCGGTAGCGCGCTTCAATGGGGTTGAAGAGGTCGTTGGTTCGAATCCAATCGCCCCGACTATACCCCCGCCCTTGTAGCTCAGCAGGTAGAGCACTTCCTTGGTAAGGAAGAGGTCACCGGTTCAAGTCCGGTCGAGGGCTTACAAAAACCCACCAATATTGGTGGGTTTTTTTTGTGTACCTGATGATAAACAGTTTCCGCGTATTTGAACCATTCCGGCAACCTTAAAATTTTCATAAAAACATGAAAACCCGGTGGAAGTATGATATACTGAACACAATTACTCATGCCGGTTGACAATCGAATAAATATAGCCACGTGCAGGTTTGGGATGGTACGGGAAGGGGTTCAGATGAGGCGTTTAAGCCAATGGAGTGTATTCGTTTTGCTATTTTTGGGTGCAATG
>JAJRSQ010000109.1 GCA_024278725.1 Chloroflexota bacterium | reverse complement strand
CCAGAATTTCCCCGGTGCGGGGATTCATGACCACCACCTGCCCGCTCGGCGCGCCGTAGGTTTCTGCCGCCGCCGCCAGTTCATCTTCCGCAATTTTTTGGATCGCCCGGTCAAGCGTCAAATAGACATCTGCCCCCGGCGTGGCTTCCACATATTGGCTGGGGTCGGCGATGACTTCGGGTAGATACAGGACGTTGCTGGCGAAGCCCGATACGCCTTGCAGGATAGCGTCATATTGTTTTTCGATGCCATACACCCCAATTCGTTCCTGGGTGAACCCCAATACCTGCGCCGCGAGTTCCCCTTCGGGATAAGTGCGCTGGTAAAACATATCAAAGCCGATGCCGGGAATGTCCTTGATGCTTTCCATCACATGTTGCGGAACGCGCTCATCGGGTCTGTTGGGGGATGTGATGGGCGAGTAGAGGGCATCGGGGCTGACGTCGACAACTCGTTCCGAAACCGTGTTGAGCGGCAAATCCAGCGCGCGGAACAATTGCTCGGCGATTTCACGGCGTTCCTGTTCATCGTGCACCTGATTCGGGCTGAATTTCACATCGTATTCCGGAATATCCGTGGCGAGTAAATGACCGTCCCGGTCGAAAATATTGCCGCGCGGTGCGGGCAGGGTGGTATTGTATTCCTGCAAATTGGATGGCGGCGTCTCAAAGAGTTGCCACCGCGCCAAGCTGGCAACCACTGCGAGCGCCGCAATCACAAATAAACCGGCGATTAAAAATATTCGACGTCTTAATTGTCGCGCTTGCGTTTCATCCATACCGGAACACTCACTGACTCACGCCTGCAAACCAATCAATTATCGCATCAAACCACCCGGACGATTGCGGCGGCGATGGTAGTGTCACCATTGGCGACGGTTGCGGGCTGGTGACGGGAGGCAATTCGGCAACCACCAGATATTCGATATTCGCCGGGGCGGTGGGCGCGAGCTGCAATTCGGTGGCGCGCTGTTTCACCCGCGCCATTGATTCAGCCTGCGCGATTTGCGCCCGCAACGTGTCGTTCTCGTAGCGCAAAGCGGTAATTTTTCGCTGCAACCTCGATGCCTCTATTGCCGCACCCGTCACAACACTTGCCTGAAACAGGTACAGCCACGCAATCAAACTCAGCATAATGCCGATGATAACCACGGACGTGGCGCGTTTTTTGTCAACGCCCCATGACATTCTGCGCATCATAGTTGTTGGTTTAAAGCTGATTGATTGACTGGACATTCGCTACCCTCTGCGTTCTGCCGCGCGCAATTTCGCGCTGCGCGCTCTCGGATTGTCTGATTGTTCTTCCGCCGATGCAATCACCGGCTTTCGGGTGATGATACGGATACCGGCGCGGTGATTGCAGGTGCAAACCGGCTGTTCCGGCGGGCAGATGCAATCGGCTGCCTCTTGTTTGAAATATCGTTTGACGATTCGGTCTTCCAATGAATGGAAGCTGATGATGACCAGCCTGCCGCCGGGGGCAAGTAATGAAATCGCTTGCGGTAAAAATCGTTCCAGCGTCCCCAGTTCGTCGTTTACGGCAATGCGCAACGCCTGAAAGGTTCGGGTGGCGGGGTGGATTTTCTGTCCGCGCCGCCGTCCGCCTGCCGCTTTGGCAACCACCTCTGCGAGTTGTAATGTGCGTGAAATCGGTCGGGCGGCGACAATGGCGCGGGCAATGCGCCTGCTTTTCCGCTCTTCCCCGTACCGAAAGATGATGTCTGCCAGCGCCTTTTCCGGCAGGGTGTTGACCAAATCCGCCGCGGATTCTTTGGCGGCGGGACCCATTCGCATATCCAGCGGTCCATCTTTCCCGAAAGAAAAACCGCGCTCGGCGGTGTCCAACTGCATGGATGACACCCCCAAATCGGCTAAAATGCCCGCCACCGGCGCGAATGCCAATTCGTGTGCCACATCGGCGACGGCATCGAAGCGCGCCTGCCGGGTGAGCAACCGGGATTTGAACGGTTGCAATCGCTCTACTGCGATAGCCAGCGCATTCGGGTCAACATCCAGCCCCAAAAGTTCGCCGTTCGGTGCTATTTGCGGTAAAATGACTGAAGCATGTCCGCCTGCGCCGAGCGTGCAGTCAATCACCCGGTCGCCGGGATGGAGGTTCAGTAATTGCAGAACCTCATTTGTTAAAACCGATTGATGCGCTGCCGCCATTACAACAATCCCTGAAGTGCCAGCGCCTC
This sequence comes from Chloroflexota bacterium, assembly GCA_024278725.1. Classification (GTDB taxonomy): domain Bacteria; phylum Chloroflexota; class Anaerolineae; order 4572-78; family 4572-78; genus JANTHQ01. Next base: position 7,172 of record JAJRSQ010000109.1, on the reverse strand, counting down.
GTAGTGGGCATCGAAGTTTTCGGTGTCACTGTCGGCAATCGGTTGCCATCGCTCTGCCGCCCAAATCACCAACCGTTGACCCTCTCCCACAATTGCCACCGCTTTTTTGACGCCGGCGTGGTCTCGCAGCGTTTCGGGCAACAAAACGCGCCCCGCTTTTTCAAGGCTGTACTCGATATGAGTTCGGGAGAGCATATACCGTCGTACCGAACGGTTTTCCTGTGTATCGGGCAATGCGTCGAGCTTGGCGGCGATTTTTTCCCACGCTTCCAACGTGTACACATACACACACCCGTCCGGTCCCGGCGCCAACGCCAATCCGCCGCGCAGTTCGTTTCGGAATGCGGCGGGAATGGTCAATCGCCATTTGCTATCCAGATTGTGAGTGTATTGTCCGGTAAACACGGTCAGGTGTGCTCCACTTTCGGGGTGATAAAAGTAGAACGTATGTTTCATTGTCCCACTTTCCCCCACTTTTCACCACTGTGATGGAATTATAACCCACTTTGCCCCACAACGCAAATTAATTTAAGGTTGTAGTACACCGGTACTATTGCGTTGGGTTATGAACCCGAATTTATCTTTTCAGCTTGAAATTGTGAGATGCACGGTTGTTGTTTATAATGCAACGGTTGATACATGGAGGACTCAACGGTGCGAATTCTCATCACAGGCGTAACCGGGTTCGCCGGCAGTCATCTGGCATCCCACTTAGCGACCGAAACCCAATACCGGCTTTATGGCGTGTCTCGCAACTCAGCGCGGATATTGCCCAGCCTGCAACCGCGCATCATGTGTTTTCAGGGCGATTTGCAGGATGAAGCATTTGTGACCGATGTCGTGCAGACGGTTCAACCCGATGTGGTATACCATTTGGCGGGGCAACCGTTTGTGCCTTCCGCATGGTCAAACCCGTGGGAAACCATCAAGCTGAACGTGCTGCCCCAGTTGAATCTGTTGCAGGCAATTGTGGCGCAGAAGTTGCCGGTTCGATTCATCAGCGTTTCATCCGGCAAGGTGTATGGCGTTGCCACCCCCGCGCGCGTTCCTTTTAAAGAGGATATGCTGCTGGAGCCGGACAACCCATATGATTTGAGCAAGGTCACCGAGGATTTGATGGCGTTGCAATATTTCCAGAGCTTCGGGGTGGAAACCATCCGCGCCCGACCCTTCAACCACATCGGACCGCGCCAATCCCACCGTTTTGTCACCGCCGCGTTTGCCCGGCAGATTGCCCGCATTGAGGCGGGATTGCAGCCGCCGGTGGTTCGCGTGGGAAATTTGGATGCCCGCCGCGATTTTTCGGATGTGCGGGATGTGGTGCGGGCGTATATTCTGCTGGCGGAAAAGGGACAACCCGGTGAGGCATACAATATCGGTTCCGGGAAAGCGGTTCCCGTGCAGACCATTTTGGGCACGCTGGTGACGCTCAGCTCCGCCGCCATCACCATTGAGGTTGACCCGGAGCGCATGCGTCCGTCCGACCAACCTGTCAGCTATGGCGATACCGCCAAAATTCGCCGCGAGACGGGCTGGCAACCGGAAATATCGCTGGAAGAGAGCCTGCGCGACATTCTGGACTATTGGCGCGCCGAAGTACGACGGGAAACCCGCGCCTCGGCGGGGGATTAATTTGCAAAATTAGGGCAAATTGCCGAATAAATTTCGGCGCGTTTCATATATAATGGATGTGGCATGCGCCACTATCAAACAATTCGTATTTTGACATCTCAAAGGAGTACAGTTTCATGACCCAAAAAACAGCCTTGATTACCGGCATCACCGGGCAGGACGGTTCGTATTTGGCGGAGCTTTTGTTGGAAAAAGGCTACCGCGTGGTGGGGATGGTTCGTCGCACCAGCACCACGAACTTCGCCCGATTGACCCATATTCAGGACGATATTGATTTGGTGCAGGGCGATTTGCTCGACCAAATGTCACTCATTGATATTCTGAATGAATATCAGCCCGAAGAAGTTTACAATCTGGCGGCGCAATCTTTTGTGCCCACCTCATGGAATCAACCCGTGCTGACCGGCGAATTCACCGCGCTGGGCGTGACGCGCGTGCTGGATGCCATCCGCATTGTGAACCCGAAAATCCGCTTCTACCAAGCCTCCACCAGCGAAATGTTCGGCAAGGTGCAAGCCGTACCCCAAACCGAAGATACGCCGTTCTACCCGCGTAGTCCCTATGGCGTGGCGAAGCTGTACGGGCATTGGATTACCATCAACTACCGCGAAAGTTACGACATGTATGCCTGCTCCGGGATTCTGTTCAACCACGAATCTCCGCGCCGGGGCACGGAATTTGTCACCCGACAAGTGACTCGCGCTGTGGCGCGCATCAAACTTGGGTTGCAGAAAGATGTCCATTTGGGCAATCTGGATGCTCGCCGCGATTGGGGCTTCGCCGGTGATTACGTCCATGCCATGTGGCTGATGCTCCAGCAGGACGCCCCCGACGATTTTGTGATTGCCAGTGGCGAAACGCACGCCGTCCGCGAATTGTGCGCAGTGGCGTTCAGCCATGTCGGGCTGAATTGGGAAGATTATGTGGTGGTTGACCCCAAATTCTACCGCCCCGCCGAAGTTGACCTGCTGATTGGCGACCCGACGAAAGCATTCAAAAAGCTGGGCTGGGAGCGGAAAGTCAGCTTTGAAGACCTCATCAAAATGATGGTGGACGCAGATTTGATTGAAGTGAAAAAAGAGATGCAGGGCTAAACAGTCCATATCGTTTTTGAAAAAGAGGATGTCTCCGTACAATACCAGCTATTGCGGAGTACATCCTTTATTTTTTTGGAAGAATAACCTATGACTCAACAACTTTCTACCCCTCCCCGCCGTTACTGGCTGGTTGACAGCCTGCGCGCCCTCGCCATCATCACCATGGTCTATTATCACCTTATGTGGGATTTGGATTATTTCGGCGTTGTTCAAGTTGATATGCTGTCCGGTTTTTGGCATTATTTCGCCTATGCCATTGCCAGCACATTTTTATTTGTGATGGGTGTCTCGCTCACCATCAGCTACAATCGGGTGCTTGCCAAAACGGGCAATCCCCACCAATTTCCGAGATATTTCCGGCGCGGACTGCAAATTTTCGGCTGGGGGATGCTCGTCACGGTCGTCACTTATTTCGTCTTCGATGAAGGTTATGTGGTTTTCGGCATTTTGCACCTCATCGGCACATCGGTTGTCATTGCGTATCCCTTTGTGCGCCGAAAGTGGCTGAGCCTGCTGGCGGGGCTGATTTTCATCGCCATTGGGGCGGCAGTGAAGGGCATCGTCATTCCCGAACCGTGGTTTTTGTGGGCGGGCGTGATGCAATACGGGCGCTATATGGTGGATTATTATCCCGTTTTCCCGTGGACGGGCGTGGCATTGCTCGGTGTTTTTGTGGGGCAGATAGCCTATCCTGACGGGAAACCCGCTTTTGCCCTGCCGGATATTTCGCATTGGTTGCCCGTGCGCGTGATGACCTTTTTGGGCAAACACTCGCTGGCGCTGTATTTGTTGCAACAGCCCATCTTATTGACAATTCTATTTATTATGGGGATTGCCACCCTGCCGTAGATTATCTCTCCGTATTATTGCCAACCTTTTTTGAGTTTGGTATACTGTGACCATTGTGAAAAATGGTGGCTTCGGTGCAGTTGATTGATTCTCATTGCCATATTGACCTGCAACAATTCGATGATGACCGCGAAGCGGTGCTGGAACGGGCGCGCCGGGCGGGGGTAACCCGGCTGGTGAACCCCAGCACCGACCTGAGCAGCAGCAAGCGCGCCATCGAGATGGCACACACGCACACCGGAGTTTTCGCCGCGATTGGCGTCCACCCATACGACGCACCCACCGTCACCGATGATCTCCTGGCGGAACTGTCGGCGCTGGCGCAGGATGACGCGGTGGTGGCAATCGGTGAAATCGGGTTGGATTTTTACCGCGACCGTGCCCCGAAAGCGGCGCAATACCGCGCCCTCGAAGCCCAGCTCGCGCTGGCGACATCCCTGCAATTGCCGGTCATCATCCACCAGCGTGATGCCGCCGCCGACACGATGGCAATTCTGCGGCAATGGGCAACGGCGGGCGACCATCCGCCATTGGTGTTGCACGCCTTCAGCGGCGATGCGGCAATGGCGGCGGAAGCGGTGACGCTGGGCTTTTCGCTCGGCATCGGCGGACCGGTCACCTTCAAAAATCCGCGATTTCTGCCGGAAGTGGTGCGACAAACACCGCTGGAAAACATTCTGCCGGAAACCGACGCCCCCTTTCTTTCGCCGCACCCTTTCCGGGGGAAACGAAATGAACCGGCGCGGGTGGTGCTGGTGGCGCAGAAAATCGCCGCACTGAAAGCGCAGGATGCCGCGGCTGTGGCGGCACAACTCACCAGAAATACGGAATTGTTTTTTAATCTGCCGCCATAAGTTGGAGCGGTATCCAAAGAGTGCGAACTTGAATTAAAAAGAGGTATAGAATAATAATGATTACAACGGCAGGGATACACGACCTGGTAGCGGAAGATTTGACCCGCGTTGAAGCGAGAATGCGCCAGTTTGTTGGTGACGATAATGAAACCCTCGCCGAGGCGATAGACTATCTGGTGCAAGCGGGCGGCAAACGGCTGCGCCCCATCATCACCTTGTTGGCAACGCGGTTTCAGCCCACCGATACAGACAAAGCCGTGTCGCTGGCGGCGGCGGTGGAGATGCTCCACACCGCCACCCTCGTGCATGATGATTTGATTGACAACGCCCTCTTTCGGCGCGGAAGCCCCACTCTCAACGCCAAATGGTCGCCCGGCGCAACCATCCTCACCGGCGATTACATGTTCTCCCGTTCCGCCAGTCTCGCCGCCGAAACCGATTCGGTGCGGATTGTAAAAGTGTTCGCCGCCACCCTCTCCACCATCGTCAATGGCGAACTGCAACAGCTTTTCAACAACGGACACGATGCCACCCCACCCACGCTGGAAGAATATCACCGGCGCATTTACGCCAAAACCGCCTCACTGTTCGCCGCCGCCGCGAAAATGGGAGGCATTCTGGCGAAATTACCCGAAACGCTCATCCAAGACCTCAACGATTACGGGTATTATTTGGGGATGGCATTTCAGGTGATGGATGACATCCTCGATTTTCAGGGGGATGAAGAGCGGCTCGGCAAGCCGGTTGCCAACGATTTGCGGCAGGGCATTGCGACCCTTCCCGCGCTCATCTTTTTGGAATCACACCCCGACCATCCGATTATTTTGAAAGCCGTCGCCCGCCGCTATCCCACCAATGAAGAGATTCAATCGGTGGCTGCGGAAATCCGCGATGCCGGGTGTTTGAAGCAGGCGCTGGACGAAGCGCGACGATTCGCCGAGCAGGCAAAAGACGCCCTCAAACCGTTGCCGGATAATCAGTACCGGCAGGCGTTGGCACACATCGCCGATTACGCCGTCGCGCGCGACATTTAGCCACCGGAGACAGCAGCAGGGAGCAGGCAGCATCGGAAGGCAGACTTCGCCGTTGTTGCTTGCTTCCTGCTTCTTTTTTGCCCTATGACCATTTCAATTGTTATTGTCAACTGGAACGTGAAACCCCTCCTGCGCGATTGCCTGCAATCGGTTTTTGCCGGTGAGATTGACCCCGCGCCGGAGGTGATTGTGGTGGACAACGCCTCCGCCGACGGCAGTGTCGAGATGGTGCGCGCCGAGTTTCCGCAGGTGACGCTCATCGCCGGCGAGAAAAACCTCGGCTTTTCCGGCGGCAACAATTTGGGCATGGCGCACGCACGCGGCGAATTCGCCTTTCTGCTCAACCCCGACACCACCCTCGCCCCCGATGCGTTGCGTCGTCTGCGCGATTATCTGCGCGAAAATCCGTCCGTTGGTGTGGTGGGACCGCAACTGCTGTGGGCGAATGGCGCGGTGCAATCGTCGCGCCGCCGTTTCCCCACCCCCGCCGGTATGATGTGGGAAAGCACCCTGCTGGAACGATGGTTTCCGCGCAACCGATTCGCGCGCCGCTACCGTTTCGAGGATACCCCGCCCGACCGGGCGATGCCCGTGGATTGGCTGGTGGGCGCGGCGCTCTTTTTTCGGCGGGAAATCTGGGCGCAGGTCGGCGGGCTGGATGAAACATTTTTCATGTATTTTGAAGAGACGGACTGGTGTCGGCGCGTAGCCAATGCCGGGTGGGCGATTCACTATCTGCCCACCGCAAAAGTGGTGCATTTTGAGGGGCAATCGAGCGGGCAGGTGCTTTCCGCGCGCGCGATTCGTTTTCAGCGCAGCAAAATCCGGTATGCCGAAAAATGGTTCGGTGCGGGAACGGCGCGGCGTGTCCGGCGTTTTTTGCGCGCCACCACCGCCCTCGAATGGGGCATCGAAGCCGCGAAATGGCTCATCGGGCACAAACGCCCCCTCCGCCGCGAACGCATGGCGGCGCATCGGGCACTGCTGAAATTGTTGTGATGGGAAAGGGTTAAAGTTTGTAAACTTCTCGACGGTGTTTGATGAGATAGATGAAAATTATCGTGGCAGGTGGTTCGGAGGTGGTGTAGATTATCCGATAATCACCCACACGCAATTTGAAATATCCCTGCCAGTTTCCGGTTAATGGTTGTCGGGGAATATGCTCGAAATTTTCTGCCAGCCAACGGATTTTTTTCAGCACTCGCTGGGCGATGGGTTTGTCGAGTGCTGTCAAATCATCTTTTGCAACCGGCAGAAATTCAACGGCATACATAAATTACCATTCCAACCCTAATTCAGCCGCTAGTTCATCTGCCGGGATGGTTTTGACACCGTTTTCCAGCGCAATTGATGATTCTTTCAACTGTTCCTCGATGGATGATTGTAACGCATAGCCGCTATCGGGGTCGGTCAATATTTCCATCAATGTTTCAGCGACGGTTTTTTTAATGAGTAACTTAAGTTCGTCAATACTTAAATCCGATATTGTTTGGGCAACCATAAAATTCACCTCATACAGAGATTGTAAATATTTGATGAACAATTGTCAATCAATTCATCGTTTGTTTCACGGCTGTTGCAAAGTAAATTTTAAGGTTGCCGGTTTTCATGATTTCACGCCGCAGGGGCGATTTGCGAGCCGCTCTTACGCATTTTCTTCCGGTTTTAACGAAAATCGGTGGCGTTGTAGGGGCACGCTGCAGCGT
>JAJRSQ010000108.1 GCA_024278725.1 Chloroflexota bacterium | reverse complement strand
CAGCGCACCACCGCCGACCTGCCCCGCGACGGCTACCGCCTGCTGCCGCGCGCACCCTTCGATTTGGTGGCGCAATCGCCGCCGCCTGCCGTCCCGCCCGGCTTCCCGACCCTACTCCCCGCGACGGGGTTTGCACCGGGCGGGGGAGAGTGAGCGGGTGAGCGGGTGAGAAAGTGAGCAGGTGTGCAGGTGAGCGAGTGTGAAAGTGGGGTTTGGTGTTTCGTGTTGCGTATTGCGTGAAAGCATGCAACACATCTGCAACCCTGCAACCCTGAAACCGGAAACGAGAAACCCATGACCATTTCCCTGATAATGCTGATTTTCCTGACCGCCCTTTTTTTCGGCAGTGTGGGCACGCCGATTGTGCGTCGCATAGCCATCAAATCGGGATTTATTGCCGTCCCCAAAAACGACCGCGCCCACACTGAACCGACCGCGCTGATGGGCGGGGTGGCAATTTACGGCGCGGCGGCGGTGGCGCTCGCGCTCATCACCGTGGGGGCGACGGCGATTTTCGGCGATAGATTCCGCATGTCGGAAGTGGGCGCGATTTTGGTCAGCGCATCGCTGATGGCGGCGGTCGGCTATTTGGATGACCGTTTCACTTTTCCCCCCATCCGGAAATTGCTGGGCGAGGCAATGCCCGCCGCGCTGGTATTTTGGGCGGGCGTGCGCATTCAACTCCCCCTGTTGCCCATTGGCGCGTGGAATGTCGCGCTCAACTTCGGATTGACCATCGTCTGGATATTGTTCATCACCAATGCCCTGAATTATATGGACAATGCCGACGGGGTAGCGATTATGACCACCGCGACCGCCAGCGCGATTTTCATGCTGATAGCCTTGCTGAACGGGCAGCAACTGGTTTCGATTTTGGGAGCAGCGGTACTCGGCGCGAGTTTGGGATTCGCGCGCTACAATTTGCCGTTGCCGAAAAGCACCATCTTTATGGGCGATTCCGGCTCGCTTTTTTTGGGGTTTTTGCTGGCAGTGCTGGGGATAAAAATCCGCATTCCGGGGAATATCAACCTCGTCACCTGGATGGTGCCGGTGCTGGTGCTGGGCTTGCCGATTTTCGACACGGCGCTGGTGTATATTTCCCGCAAACGGCGGGGCGTCTCGTTTTTGCAGGGCGGCGTTGACCATACCACGCACCGGCTCGCCCGGTTGGGGTTGAGCGGGCTGGCGGTGGCGTTTTTCGTCAGTCTGGTGACGGGCGCGCTGGGGCTGACCGCAATTTTCATCACGCAGGCAACCCGCGCCGAAGCGCTGGTGGTGGGGTTGACCGTGCTGGCTGTCGCCGGATATGCCTTCTGGTGGCTGGAATTTCGCCCCTCTCATTTCATGCGCACGGGGCGCAAGCCGAAGATTAGAGATTAGAGATTGGCTTTTAAATGGAGGATGCGTTTAAACAGCACACAACCAAAAGATACGATATTTCCTGCAATCACCAATCACCAATTACCAATTACTAATCTTCATGTTGGTGCGGGCAAGTGATGCCGCGAATGGAATCCAGATGCACGTCCAACGATTCCAACGGTTCGACATGTTCCATGAACGCCGCTGCGGCATCAATATCGTCCGGGAATTTTCCGAAATCCAAAATGACCGCGCCGGTATCGGGGTCATAGCCCATATCAACAATTGATAACCCGTTCAAAGTGTTCAACAAAATATCTTCATCATTAATGTGGAGCGATGCGCCGCAGTCGGGACACAATAGCGGCATAGTGTGTCCATTTTGAAAAACCAGCGTCAATACCGGCTCGGAAATCAAATCGGTGACGGTGGTGTTGTACAGATGGGCGAACAGAAACTCGCCGATGCACGCCCAATCGCCCCCGCCGACATCAATGATGGCGAGTCCGTCGTGGGCGCACAACAGCGGCAATTGCGGCAGAACGGGCGTGTCATCCGCCATACTTTTGCGGAGCAGATACAGCAGGTTCACCAAAAATTGCTCTGCCCCCTCTTCGGCGATGAACTGCCCGGCGGCGGTGATCCACGCCTCATCATCAACCAACTGGGGAAATTTCCCCATGCCGGCATACATAGGATTGCAAATGATTCCGTTCACACTGGCGGTGTCTGCCGGTTTTTCTCCGCCGGGAAGCTGAAATTGGGCATTGGGTTTGGGTAAAGCGTGCTTTTTCATCGCTCGCTCCTTTGTCATTCAATATGATATAGTATTATACGTGGCTTGCGGTGTGCGGGCAATCATGCCGCTTCGATAATATTTCCCTGATGTTCGGTTTTTGATACAATAGATGCGCTGTGCCATTCAGATAGGCTGGAGGTTGTTTTTTAAATGGATATTGCACGATTAATGCAGGTCATTCCCCGTTTTGCCCGCCAACGGGTGCAAGTGGTGGGGGATGTGGTGCTGGATGAATATCTCATCGGGCGCGCCGAACGGCTGAGCCGTGAAGCGCCCATTCCCGTGCTGGAATTGGTGGAACGAAAAACTATCCCCGGTGGGGCGGCAAATCCGGCGATGAATGTGAAAGCGCTGGGCGGCGAAGCCTCGCTGGTGGCGCTGGTGGGCGATGACGCTGCCGCGAAAGAACTGGTGGCGCGTTTGCGGACGGCGGGCATTGACGCAAGCGGTATCATCAAGGAAGCGTCCCGCCGCACCACCCAAAAAACGCGCATTGTGGCGCAGGAAAGTTTCCGCTTTCCGCAACAATTGGCGCGGCTAGACCGGGTTGACCGCCAGCCGCCGGATGCCGAAATTGAAGAGAAGATCATCCTGCAATTGAAGATTGGCGCGCCGGTGGCATCGGCGGTGCTGTTGAGCGATTATCGCAACGGGATGATGTCGCGCGCGGCGGTGGAAGCGGCGATTGCCACCACCACTGACGCGGGCAATTTGTTGATTGTGGACAGTCAGGGGAATTTGGACAAATATCGCGGTTGCGATGTGATTCGCGCCAACGACCGCGACACCGCCGATTTTCTCAACCGTCCGCTGGAAACCGACGCCGATTTTGAAACCGCCACTGCTGACCTGCTGGACATGCTCGACGCGCGGGCGGTGGTGATTGGACGCGGTGCGGACGGGGTGAGCCTGCGCGGGCGAAACACGCCGTATCGCCACTTCCCCGCCGCCAACCCGGAAGAAGTCTTCGATGTGACCGGCGCGGGCGACACCTCCGTGGCGGTGCTGGCGCTCGGCATTGTCAGTGGGCTGGATTTGGCGCAAGCCGCATTTCTGGCGAATATCGCCGCCGGATTGGTGGTGCGCAAGCTCGGCAACGCGACTGTTTCGCCGGACGAGTTGATGCAGGCAGTGGAGAACGTGGGGGAGTGAGCGGGTGAGCGGGTGGGAAAGTGAGATTTGGTGTTGCGTATTGCGTGAAAGTATGCAACACATCTGCAACCCTGAAACTTGAAACATTGGACTTGAAACTTGAAACTTCTAACCCTCGAAGCGGCTGTTGAAAAACGGCAATCCATAAAAAAACTGGTGTTCACCAACGGTCATTTCGATTTGCTCCACGCGGGGCACATTGATTATCTGCACAAGGCGCGCGCGCTGGGCGATGCGCTTTTCATCGGGCTGAACAGCGACCACAGCACCCGGCTGCTCAAAGGGGACAAACGTCCCATCACCCCGCAAGCCGACCGCGTGCGGGTGCTTTCGGCGCTGGAGATGGTGGACGGAATCATCCTTTTTGACGACCCCACCGCGCACAAATTGCTGGATGCACTGCGTCCGGAAGTGTACGCCAAAGGGGGCGATTACGTCATCGACCCGGACAAAACGGGCACGTTGCTGCCGGAAGCGCCGTTGGTGCAGGGCTATGGCGGGCGGATTGAACTCATCCCGTACCTGCCCGGCTATTCCACCACTGAGTTGATTGCCCGCATTGTGGAGAAATTTTGTGACTGAAAATCGTCGGGGATTGGCGCGCGCCGCGCTGTTGATTGCCACCGGAAATATCACCAGCCGCGTGCTGGGGCTGGTGCGCGATACGGTCATCGCCGGGCTGTTCGGCGCGACGGGCGCTGTATCGGCATACCGCACCGCCGAATTTGTGCCGCGCCAACTCTACACGCTGCTGGTGGACGGTATGGTCAGCAGTGCGCTCGTGCCCGTTTTTTCGGAATATGCCGAAAAAGACCGGCGGGTTTTGTGGCAGGTCGCCAGTTTGATTTTGTCGCTGTCGGTGGTGGTTTTGGGCGCGGTGGTGCTGCTCGGCGAATGGTTTGCGCCGCAAATTGCGCTGCTGCTGGGGGGGGCGAACAATACCATTGATTTGGTGCTGCTGACCCGTTTGATGCGTTTGACCATCCCCGCCACCCTCTTTTTGAGTCTGTCCGGCATTGTGACCGGGTTGCTGTATGCCCTGAAACGCTTCGTGTATCCCGCGTTCACCGCCGCGATATTCAACGCCGGTATTGTGGGGGTGACGCTGGTCGGGGCGTGGGGCTTCCAATGGGACATCCGCATTGTGGCGATTGGGCTGGTGAGCGGCTCGGTGGCGCAGGTGTTGATTCAGTTGCCGGGGTTGCGCGGGGCGCGGTTGCGATTTCAATTCGACCTGCACCATCCCGTTTTGCGGCGGATTGCCAAATTGTACCAGCCGGTTATTTTGGGATTGCTGGTCACACTCTTTCAAACCTCGCTCGACCGGCGGTTGGCGAATGGCACGGGTGCGAGCAGTCTGGCGTGGATGCAGAATGCCACCACGCTCATCCAGTTTCCGATTGGGCTGGTTTCGGTGGCGATTTCACTGGCGATTTTGCCCACCCTGTCGCAATATGCCGCCCGGACGCTCGCCAAAAATGCCGACGGTGCGGAAGCGAACCGTCAATTCCGCGAGACGCTCTTCAATGGCATCAAAGTGGTGCTCATTCTGATAATTCCGGCGGCGGTGGCGCTGTTCATTCTGGCGGAACCCATCATCGGGCTGTTGTTTCAGCACGGGGAATTCACCGCGTTGGACACGGCGCAAACCGCGCTGGCACTGCGATTTTATCTGCTGGGGCTTATTTTTGCGGCGGTGGATCAGCCGCTCATTTTCGCATTTTACGCCCGCCAAAATACCCTCACCCCCGCGCTGGTGGGAATTGCGGCGGTGGGGGCGTATCTGCTGGCGGTTTTCGTGCCGACGCTGTTCCGTCCGCTGCAAATGACCGATTTGGTGTTGGCGGACAGCGTCAAACAGCTCAGCCACGTGGCGATGATGCTGTGGCTCATCCGCCGGTGGGGAAGTTTGGGCGGGCACGGGCTGGTTCCCACCGCGCTGAAAGCCGCGCTCGCGGCGGCGGTGATGGGGGCGGTGCTGTTTTTCGGGCTGTTGTGGCTCGCGCCGCTGTTGCCGCCGGTGTCGCTGGTGAATGAAGCCCTGCTGGTGATGATTCTCGGCGCGGCGGGCGGCGGGGTTTATATCGTCGCCATCGGGTTGCTTCGGGTGGATGAAGTCGCGCTGTTGACGGCGGCAGTGCGGCAGAAGTTGGGCAGATGAGCAGGGTTGCAGGGTTGCAAAGTAGCAGAGTTGCAGTTTTGCCACTCTGCAACCTTGCTACCCTGTAGCTTTGTGACCCTCAAACGTTGTTCGGTACGTCCACAAACTCAATTTCCACGTCGAATTTTCCCCGAATAATTTCCGCCAATTTTTCCAACCCGATGATTTCGGTGTTGTAATGTCCGGCGGCGACCATGCTGATGCCCGCTTCCCGGCACAATTCCTGATTCCACTCGCGCGGTTCGCCGGTGATGAACAGGTCGATGCCGTTTGCCGCCAGCCATTCGTAATCGCTCGGACGGGGTGCGCCGGCGCCGGTCAGACAGATGACCCGGCGCACGGTTTTGCGCCCGAAGGGATAGTACACCCCGTTGCCGTGAAACAGCGCGCGACATTTTTCCATCATCTCATCCACAGCCACCCCGCCGGGAAATTCGCCGAGCCAGCCCCAGCCGTCTTTGCCGTGCGGCTCAATCGGTGTGCCGCCGAGCGCGCGGATGATGGACACATTGTGTCCGATTTCCGGGTGGCTGTCGAGCAGATAGTGATACCCGATGAGCGAGAGATTGTGTTCCCACAGAAATTTCAGGCGGGATGTGAAGATGGTGTCGCGCTCAAAATGCACCGTCGCGGGCGGATTCATCGAGTGATGCACCAGCATTGCCTGCGCGCCGATGTCCACCGCCGCGCGGAAAAAGCGCATATTCGCACTCACCCCCGTTGCAATTTTGTGGATTTCCCCCGTGCCCGCAACCTGCAATCCGTTCGCCAGATAGCCGTCAATTTTGGGCACGCTGTCATGGTATCCCATATAATTTGTCAGAAACGCCATCAAATCAGATAATTGAACCATTATTCCTCCATTGAAAAATTGAAAGCAACTCTGCGTCTCCGTGCCTTTGTGGTAAAATCAAATACGCTTTTATTTTACCGATAAACCCCGGAACGGGCGAATATTCGACGCAGAGGAGAAAGTATGTCAGTGGAAAACAATCGGTTGATAACAGATGCGTGCGCGGCGAAGCGGTTGTTGCCGTGGTGGGTGGTGCTGCCCGCCGGGGTATTGATGCTGGTGTTGAGCGCGTTCGGCTGCGTGGTGTCGGTTGTTTTTAACTTGGCGCGGCATATCGGATTGGCAAATTTAGCCGCCCGGTCAATGGTTGAAATCCGGATGGCGGCATTTCCGCAAACGGCGACGGAGCAGATGCTGGCGCTGGTTTCCGGTTTCGGAGGGGCGTATCTGCTGGTGTGGCTGTGGGTGAGCCGGGTGGAAAAGCGT
>JAJRSQ010000107.1 GCA_024278725.1 Chloroflexota bacterium | reverse complement strand
GCGCGCCGCCAACGACGGTCAACGGCGGGGTCGAGCGGTTTTTTCTGCAAGATATGTTCCTGAATTGCCAAAACATCTTCTTCCGGCAGCAAGTCCATCTCCAACGCGATTTCCCGCGTGATGGGCTCGCGCCCGTTTTCTTGCAGTAACCGCCGCTGCACGCGCATCAGTCGGTTGATGGTTTCAACCATATGCACGGGAATGCGAATGGTGCGCGCCTGGTCGGCGATGGCGCGGCTGATTGCCTGCCGAATCCACCAGGTGGCATAGGTGGAAAATTTGTATCCCCGCTTGTAATCAAATTTCTCCACGGCTTTCAGCAGCCCGACATTCCCTTCCTGCACCAAATCCAGAAAGCTCATACCCCGCCCGATGTACCGTTTGGCGACGCTGACCACCAGCCGCAAATTGGCTTCCGCCAAATATTGCCACGCTCTTAATCCGTCGGCGATAATTTCCAACTGACGGATTTTTTCCTGCTGGTCATCAATTTCATCGCCGGCGAGCCGTTTTTTCGCCTGTAAACTGGCTTGGATTTGTTTGGCGAGTTGCACTTCCTGCTCGGCGCTCAACAGCGGAACCTGCCCGATTTCCCGCAGATACATCCGCACGGGGTCGTTGGATAATTCCGGCTGTTGAATTGTGGCGAGCGGCATAGCGGATAATTCTTTCTCCAAATTGCCGTCGCCCACTTTGAACTCAACTTCTACCTTCGCCAACTCCGCTTCATCAGGCTCTTCATCCACAAAATCGCCTTCGGTGACATTGACAAACGCTTCCCGGCTTTCTTCCAGCAGCGTATCTTTCACCGATTTCGCGGCAGAAATTGCGGAATCATCTTCCGTGTTGGGTACTGTATTTTTTTCTTGCGCGTCTGATGTTTCTTTCGGCATAGGTTACACATTATCCCAGATATTTTTCTTCTAATCGTCGCCGCCCCATAATCGAGAGTGAGTCGTGGGCTTTGTCCAATTCGTTCAAGGTTGCTTTTGCGTGTGAAATATCGGTTTGGCAGCGCGCCAGCAATGCCCGGTCTTGAGCTTCCAACGCACCAATTTGCAGCATATTCAATTCTTTGATGGTCTCTTCCAAACGCAGGCGACGCATCCGCACAATCATCTTCGGCAAATCTTTCTGCAATGATTCATCCGGCGGTATCGCGGGTTGATTATGCCACAAGGATACCAGTGTCGCCAAATGTCCATGCAGTTCTTCCGGCACAACGGGCATCAAGCTCTCCAGCGTGGGCGCTTCAGAGATTGCCCACTGTTTCACCGCCAAAAATAGCGCGCCATTCACCGAATCCGCAAAATCGCTCACCGCCAGCACATCAATGCCCACATCATACAACGCCCGATTGACATACGACAGCAGTTCCGGTTTGGCGATGATAGTTCCCAAACAGCGGTTTTCCAATCGGGTTGATGATTTTACCGCGCGCCGGGCAGGCTTCGTCGTTTCCCCGTCTTCAGGGAATGGCGGTGGCGGCGGGGGCGATGAAAAACGCTGCCGCCGGGCGGGTTTCGCGTTGGTTGCGGCGGAAAATCGCTCCAGTTCCGCCCGCAGGGTGCGCTCATCCACTTTGACCAGCCGCGCCAATTTTTGCAAATAGTGCGCCTGTTCCACCGCACCGGGAATTTCTTTGATGACCGGAATGATGCGCTGAACCGCCGCGCTTTTCCCTTTGGCTTCATTCAAATCCAAATCGGCAGTGATGGCGTGGATGTAATAATCCACCAGTGGCTGCGCTTCGGCGATGGTTTTTTCCCACAGCGCGGGGTCGGTTTTCAGCACATCATCGGGGTCTTTGCCGAGGGGCATCGTCGCCACGCGAATATCGGCATTGAGTTTGCCCTCCAACTGCACCGTCCCCCGCATGGTGGGCACGGCAACCACCGCATCCGAGAGGACGCCCCGCGCCACGTTGATGCCGCGTAGCGTGGCGGCATCGCCCGCGCTGTCCGCATCGAGCGCCAGCACAAAGGTATCGGTGAAGCGTTTGAGCTGCTTGAGCTGCGGCTCGGTGAGCGCTGTCCCCATTTGCGCCACCACATTCGCAAAACCACGCTCGTGCGCCTGCAGCGCGTCCATATACCCTTCCACAATCACCACCCGGTTTTTTTCCCGAATGGCACTTTTGGCAACATCCAGCCCGAAAAGCACCTCACTTTTGTTGAAAATATTGCTTTGCGGCGAGTTCAGATATTTAGGACCGAAGCCATCTTTCAGCGCGCGCGCCCCAAAACCAACCACCCGCCCGCGAATGTCACGAATGGGAACCACGAACCGGTTGCGGAAACGGTCGATGCTGGGGGCATTCTCTTTGGTCACCAGCAGACCGGCAGCTTCCAGGTCTTTTTCGGCGTAACCCCGCTTCAGCAGCGCAGATTTCAGCGCATCCCGCTGATTCGGTGCGTAACCCAACTGAAACTTCGAGATGGTCTCTCTGCCCAATTCGCGCCGAGCCACGTAATCGCGGGCAAATTGCGCCGAGGGCGATTCCAGCAGTTGCTTGTGAAAAAATTGCGCCGCCACCGCGACAATCTCCAGCAGTTTTTTGCGCTGTTTATCGGCGGCTTCGGCTTGCGGGGTGCGTTTTTCCAGTACCACCCCCGCTTTCGCCGCCAGAACCTTCAGCGCCTCAACAAAATCATAGCCCTCCGCCTTCATCATAAAATTGAACACGTCGCCGCCTTCGCCGCACGTGCCAAAACAGCGCCACGTTTGGGTCGATTCATAGACCACAAACGATGGCGTTTTTTCCGTATGAAACGGGCACAGCCCTTTATACACTTTACCCGCTTTTTTTAATGAAGGGACATATGGCGAAACGACATCAACGATATTCAGTCGTTCTTTGACTTCTGCGGCAGCGCTCATGAAGCTGATTATCCTTCCCAAAAAATCTCGTATGAAAATTATACATCGTTATGGGAAATTTGAACAATCAAATTTGCAGCATCCGGCGATTTTGTTCCACCCATTGATACATCAGCACTCCCCCGGCGATGGCAACATTGAGGCTTTCGGCGTTGCCCAACAGCGGCAGGCGCACCCAATGGGTCAGTTCCGCGCGGAGGTCTTGGCTCAAACCGCGCGCTTCGTTGCCCAAAACCAACGCCACCCGCCCGCGCAGCGCCTCATTTTCGGGCAGCCACGGATATTCGCCCCGGTAGCCGTCCGCGCCGGTGATTTTGATGTCGGCGGCACGCAGAGCGGCGGTCAATGCGGAAAGGTCTCCGGCGGAAATCAGGGGGATGGTGAACAGCGAACCCATGCTCCCGCGCACGGTTTTGGGGTCGAAGGCGTCCACACACGGTTCCAGCATGATGACGGCGCTCGCCCCCGCCGCATCGGCGGTGCGGATGAGCGTCCCCAGATTGCCGGGGTCTTGCAGGCGGTCGAGCAGGATGAAGAGCGCGGCGGGCGCGGTATTTTCCGCCAGCACAGTGCCCGGCTCGGCAGAAAACAGGGGGAAGGTCGCCACAATGCCCTGCGGCGCATCCCGCTCGGAGATGGCGTGCATCACCGCCGAACTGACGGGATTGAGCGCGCCGCCCGCATCGCGCAGTTTTTGCAGCAGTGCAGGCGCGGTCTCACCGGCGAAACACTCTTCGCAGAAAAACACCTCCAACGGGGTGTGCCCCGCATCCACCGCCATTGTGAGCAGTTGCAACCCTTCGACCACGAAACGATTTTGGGCGCGGCGGTGTTTCCGCTGCGAAAGTTTCCGCAGGTCAATTATTTTCCGATTTTTGGTAGATGTTATCATCGCACGTTTGATTCAACACTTCAAAACTGATATAATTTTACAAAATATATTTCAAGGCGAGATTCGTATGAAAACCGTAACT
Source organism: Chloroflexota bacterium (assembly GCA_024278725.1). Taxonomy (GTDB): domain Bacteria; phylum Chloroflexota; class Anaerolineae; order 4572-78; family 4572-78; genus JANTHQ01. The sequence continues at coordinate 3,543 of JAJRSQ010000107.1, read as the reverse complement.
ATTTCACCAAAATACCAAATTATTATCCCAAAATCTATTCGCGTCCCCCTAAATTTACAGCCGGGACAAAAAATTCAGGTAATCCTGCACCAAAACCGCATCGAACTCATCCCCATCAAGCCCGCCGAACAAGCCCGTGGGTTCCTCAAAGGCATTGACACCACCATCGCACGGGAGGTTGATCGGCTATGAACATCATCGACTCTTCCGGTTGGCTGGAATATTTTGCCGACGCGCCCAATGCCGGTTTTTTCGCGCCGGTCATCGAAAACCCCGCCGAATTAATTGTCCCCATTGTCACCATTTACGAAGTTTTTAAACGGATTTTGCAACAACGCGATGAAAGCGACGCTTTACAAGCCATTGCAATCATGATGCAAAGCACGCTGATTGACATTGATGCAGAATTGGCGCTTTCCGCAGCAAAATTATCGGTTAACTTAAAACTACCGATGGCGGATAGCTTGATTCTTGCCACGGCACAGCGACATCAGGCAACCGTATGGACGCAGGATATTGATTTTAAAGGTTTGCCCAACGTACAGTACATCGAAAAATAGTTCTCACCATCGCACCGTTTTGAGGCGTGCCATCGCTTCTTCCAGCCGCGCGGTGGGGGTGCTGATGGAAAGCCGCATCCAACCGCGCCCGTTTTCGCCATAAATGGAACCGGGGGCGATGGAAACACCCGTATCCACCAAAATTTTCTCGTGGAACGTCACATCCGTGAACCCGTGCGGCACGGGGAACCAAATGTAGAGCGTCGCTTTCGGCGGCGCAGCGTCCAACCCCAGTGCGCGCAATCCCGCCACGGCAATGTCGCGGCGGCGCTGATATTCCGCGTTCCGTTCCGCCACCCACGATTGGTCGCCCGTGAGCGCGGCAATCGCCATTTGCTGCACGGGAATCGCCAGCCCGGTATCAATTTGGGTTTTCACGGTCGCCAGCGCTTTGATGGCAGTGGCATTCCCCACCGCCATCCCCAGCCGCCAGCCCGCCAGATTGTGGCTTTTCGACAGCGAATTGAATTCAATCGCCACCTCTTTCGCGCCGGGAATCGCCAGAATGCTCGGCGCGCGGTAGCCGTCAAAAGTGATGTCGCTGTACGGGTTATCATGGCACAGCAGGATGTCATATCGGCGACAAAAATCAATCGCCCGCCGGAACAACCCCTCATCCCCCAGTGCGCCGGTGGGATTGTTGGGATAGTTCAGCCACAACAGCCGCGCCCGCCGCGCCACCTCAACGGGAATACTGTCGAAATCGGGCTGCCAATTGTTCTCCGCTTTCAAATCAAAGCGCACCACCTCGGCATTCGCCAGCAGCGGACCCATCCCGTAGGTCAGATATCCGGGGTCGGGAACCAGCGCGATGTCGCCGGGGTCGAGCCACGCCAAATTGAGATTCGCCAGTCCTTCTTTTGAGCCGATGAGCGGAGAAAGTTCGGTTTTGACATCCAGCACGACGCCGAACCGTCGTTCATAATAATCGGCAATTGCCTGTCGGAACGCCGGAATGCCGAAATAGCCGCCGTACCCGTGCGTATCGTCGCGGCGACAGCTCGCCACCAGCGCGTCCACAATGTGCGGCGCGGGGGGCAGGTCGGGGTTGCCCATATCCAGCCGGATGACATCGGTACCGGCGGCAACCATTGCGTTCAACTTGGTCGCCAAACTGGCAAACGCATAGGGGGGGATGGATGAAACTCTTTCTGATGGGGAAAGGGTCATGGTTCCTCCTGAATGCAAAGTTAAAAATGCAAAAATTGCGAAACAGCAATCAGCGGTCAGTTTTCACGTGTCGCAAATAACAAATCTCCAACAACCAATCACCGGCTCAGTGGCAATGTCACGGTGAAGGTGCTGCCGGGACAGTTCACTTCATCGTAACCGGGACTCTGCGCCCACAAATCGCCGCCCAACGCACGGGCGACGCCCCGCGCAATCGCCAATCCCAGCCCGATGCCGCCGCCTTTGAATTTTACCGCGCCGGTGGAGTGCAAATCCGCCACCCCCACCCGATAAAATTTGTCGAAAATATGCTCGCGGTCTTCCGGTGAAATGCCGATGCCGGTGTCCACCACCGTTATCCGCACCTCAGATTCGCGCCGCGCCACCGTCACGCTGATTGCGCCGCCGTTGGGGGTGAATTTCACCGCGTTGGTGAGCAGGTGGTGCAGAATCTGGTGCAGTCGCGCCGGGTCGGTGAAAAGCGGGGGCACATCCGGCGCGATGGTGATGGTATAGCGGTGCTGTCGCGTTTTGGCAAGTTCCTGCACCTGCCGCGCCGCCATCCGCACCAGCGATTCAACCGACACCGTTTCAAAATTCAGCGTCAGGGTGTCCGTCTCCAGCGCGGACACATCCAGCAAATCGTTGACGATGGTCGCCATGCGCTGCGTCCCTTTGTCCAGCCCGCGCACAATCCCCGTGCCCGCCTGCGCCAGCACCGTGAGGTCGTTTTCGCGGAGCATGTCCACATAGCCCTGCAGCACCGTGAGCGGCGTTTTCAGCTCGTGCGCCGCAATGCTGATGAAATCGGTGCGGGCTTTTTCCAGCCGCGCCAATTCCCGATTCGCCCGCGCCAGCTCGGCGGCATATGCCATCACCTGCCCCGATTCGGCATCATCGGTCGGCACGGGGGCGACGGCATCCCCCGCCAGCAACGCCTGCAATCCATCCTGAAAAACCATTTCCAGAACAAGCATGAAATCCCACGTTTTGTCCGGCTCCAGTTCCGCATCCAGCCGGTGCCAGATAATCATTTTGATGAAATACAGACTGTTGAGCGCGGCTGCCACGGGCGGCGGCGATTGCTCGCGCACATCTGCCATCACCGAACGGAGCAACGCCGGGTCGCCCGTGGCGACGGCTTGCAGTACCCCCTCGAACATCGCCGGGGCGAACGGGTCGTTCAATTCCGCCACAAAATCGGCGCAGTGTTCCAGCCAAAAGGCGAGCGCGAGATTTTTCACAGCGCGCCCACCGGCAATTCGTGCGTGGCGATGGTCTCTTCCAATGCCGCCAGCGCGCGGTCGGCATACGCCTGATAGCGTTCCCTTTTTTTGCGGATTTTCGGCACGAAGGGGGGCAAAATGCCGAAATTGGCTTTCATCGGCTGGAAATCCTTCGGTTCGGCGTGCGAAATATAATGCGCCAGCGCGCCGAGCATGGTTGTTTTGGGAAATGTCACCGGCGGTTTCCCCTGCGCCAACCGGGCGGCGTTCATCCCCGCCAACAGCCCGGAGCCGATATTGCCGACATAGCCCTCGAAGCCCACAATCTGCCCGGCGAAAAAAAGGTCGTCGCGGGTGCGCCACTGCAATGTGTCGCGGATGAGCGCGGGCGCGTTGATGTATGTGTTGCGGTGCATCTGCCCGTAGCGCACAAATTCGGCGTTCTGCAAACCGGGGATCATACGGAAAATCCGCTTTTGCTCGCCCCATTTGAGGTTGGTCTGAAACCCGACCAAATTGTACAGCGACCCCGCCAGATTATCCTGTCGAAGTTGCAGCACGGCATACGGGCGCTTGCCCGTGCGCGG
>JAJRSQ010000106.1 GCA_024278725.1 Chloroflexota bacterium | reverse complement strand
GATTGCCTTTTCCCTGAAATTGTTGAATCGATTTGATTTGCCCGCGCTGACGGTGGACGATGTGCGCCGGTATCGGATTTTGGCGGAAGCATTCCGGCTGACCAATCTCGCCCGGCAATCGTTGCGGTTGGATGCGGTGGGGGTTTCGGCGTTTCTGAGCGCGGCGCATGTGGACGAAGTCGCGGCGGTGTTGGATGACATCCTCTTGGAAAAGACCGCCGCGCCCGCCGACCCCGCTCTCCCGCTCGGCTCGCGCGACACCACCCACATCAGCGTGATGGATGGCGCGGGCAATGTCGCCTGCATCACCACCTCGGCGGGGGAGAGCGCCGGATTTTTTGTTCCCGATACGGGGGTGTTGATGAACAATATTCTGGGCGAAATTGACCTGCATCCCGACGGATTTCACTCTGCCGCGCCCGGCAGCCGATTGCAAACGATGATGAGCCCCGCCATTGTGCTGCGGGATGGTGAGCCGGTGCTGGTGGTGGGGAGCGGCGGCAGCACCCGCATCCGCTCGGCGATTGTGCAGGTGTTGTCAAATGTGCTGGATGCGGGGTGTTCGCTCGCCGATGCGGTGGCGTTCCCGCGTCTGCATTTTGAAGCGGACACCCTTCAGTTGGAAGGGGGCACATCGCCCGACATTGCCCGTGCGCTGTCCGAAATGGGGTATCGGGTGAATTTGTGGCGCGGGAAAAATATGTATTTCGGCGGCGTCCATTCGGTGGGGTTTCTGGATGGCGCGTGGCACGCGGTGGGTGATGCCCGGCGGGGCGGGGTGGCGGCAGTGGTAGACTCGGCGTGAAAATGAAGAGTCTTTTTCGGCAAACTTGCCGGATGGCGGTACAATCCTTTCTGCAGTAACAAACTTTTTTCGAGGCAAACATGTTGCCGGACTTACAATCAAAACTGCCTGCGTTTGAATTGCAGTCGGAAATAGCGCACACCGAATTCACCGTAATGTTGACCGCTCGCCGGGTGACGGACGGGGCGTCGGTGCTGCTGGTGGTGCTTCATCCCAACATCCCCTTTGATGCGTATTTTGCCCGTTTGGCGAAAGATATGGGCGCGCGTCATCAGACGTTGGATCATCCGCATATCTTGAAAATCATAGCGGTGGTGGAGGAAAACGGGTTGCTGTACACCGTTTTCGATTTTCCGGGCGGCGAACTGCTGTCGGATTATCTGTCCCGCCACGCGCCTTTGCCCCCCACCGATGTCGTGCCGCTGGTGCGTCAGGTGGCTACCGCGCTGGATTATGCGCATAGCCGGGGGATTCGACACGGCAGTTTGTCGGCGCAGAATATTTTCATTCATCAAAACCAAGTCTATCTGGTGCAATTTGGTTTGGCGCAACTGCTGGAAGATAATTCGCTGGTTGAAACGTCCGGCTCGCTTGCCGACCCCCGTTTTATGGCGCCGGAACGTTTGCGGGGGGAAAGCCCCAGCCGCACCACCGATTTGTATGCGCTCGGCGTGCTGGCGTATGTTTTGCTGACCGGGAAATATCCGTTTGTGGCGGATGACGAATCGGCGCATCGAACGCCGCCTGCGCCGCCCCATACCGTGGTTGCCGCCGTGCGCCCCGCGATGAGCGAAGTTGTGCTGCGCATGCTCTCGAAGGGGGTGGAGTTGCGCCATTCCACCGGCGCGGAGTTCGCCCGCGCGTTGCAGGTTGCCGCCGAAGGTTCCGCACCCCTGCGCCCCATCACCGCGGCGATGATGGCGGTGAAGCCCGAAAAACACCGCGCGTCCCCTCGCGTGTCGCCGCGAATGGTGCTGGTTGGATTGGCGATAGTGTTGGTTGCCGCGCTCGCGTTGGGGGGCGGTTTTTGGCTCACCACCCGCACCGAGACGCTTTCGCAGTGGTTTGCGTCCTCTGCGCTCCCCACCGAAACCGCGACCGCGGCGCGTCCCACCCCCCCGCCGCCCACAATTGCCGCGGTGAACATCCCATCCCCACAAATAGCGACACCCTCCGTTGCCCCGACGCTTTCGCCCACGCCGGCGCAGACACCCCCCGCCACCGCCACGCCGACGCTCCCCGCCGGTGGCGCATTCTCGAAATTGGTGCTGGCGGAAGGCATCACGGACGATTATAAACCGTTGCGCCCCGCGTCGGTCTTTTCCACCACCACAAAATCGGTGTATCTGTTTTTCCATTATGAGGGCATTGCGGCGGATACGCCGTGGCAGGTGGAATGGCGGTACAACGGCTCAACGGTGCAAACCGGCACCGACGCTTGGAATCCCGATTACGGTTCGGTGGGGACGGCGTGGGTATTTTACGCTCCCATTGACGGTTTTTCGGTGGGAAATTATTCCGTTTCATTGGGCATTGATGGCACGGTAATTGCCGAAACAAGTTTTGAGGTGCGGTAGTTGTTCATTGACACTGAGGGCAAGCTCAATTATACTGTTTAATGAAGCCCGCCGATTGTGCGGTCTTCATTCATGGACTTTGGAAAAGGCATATCGTATGCGTGAAAAAATTCTGGTGGCAGATGACGAGCTTTATGTTCTGGATGTGTGCAAACGCATTTTAGAAAACCAGTATGAAGTGAGGATAGTCCACAGTGGCTTGGAAGCCATCCAATTGGCGGCGGATGAGCATTTTGATTTGCTGCTGACGGACATCAAAATGCCCGGCATTGACGGGCTGGAAACTGCCCGCGAAATCAAGAAAATCCACCCCGATATTATGTGCATCACCATGACCGGTTTCAGCACGATGGAAACCGCCATCAAAGCGTTGCGGCTTGGGGTAGATGAGTTTGTCATCAAGCCTTTTGCCCCCGAAGAGTTGACCCTTGCCATTGACCGGGCATTTGAAAAAGAGCGGTTGCGGCAGGAGAATATTCGCCTCAAATCATTGATGCCCCTGTTTGAATTCAATAAACTGCTGATGAGTTCCACCGACATTGACGCCATATTGTCGCAGGTGGTCACGCTGGCGATGGCGGAATTGCAGGCAACCAGCGCGACGCTGTATGTGGTTGACGATTTCGGGAATTTTGTGCGCCACCAGCAGCGGAATATTTCCACAGCCCAGTTGAACATCATCGAAGACCGGGGGCTCACCATTGCCACCGAAGCCAACGAGACGCCGCAATTGGTGACGCAAGCGTTGCCGCGAGACCCGGAAATCAAAGAGATTCTCATTGCATTGGGCTTCAATGCGGCGGTTGCCGTCCCCATTATGGGGCAGGGGAAACTTGTGGGGATGATGCTGTTGTTCAAGAAGCAGGGGCAATTTTCCCGGAGCCAATTGAACTTTTTGGGGGTTTTGGCAGGGCAGGCGGCGGTTGCGTATGAGAACGCCAAACTGTTTTCCAACCTTCAGCAGGCATACGACCAGTTGAAATCGCTTGACCATCTGAAGAGTGAATTCATCAATGTTGCCGCCCATGAATTGCGCACCCCGTTGGCAATTTTGATGGGCTATGCCAGCGTCGCTTCCGAGGAAGTGGAAGGTGTGCAAAAAGATTATATGGACAGCATTGTCCGCAATGCCATCCGGTTGCAGCACCTCATTGATGACCTGCTCAATATGCGGTACATTGAAAGCGGCGAAATGAGTTTCGTTTATGAATTAACGAACATCACCGATGTTGTGGCGCTGGCGATTGACGATATGGAGATGTTGGCGCGCAAAAAACACATCAATATCAGCATGGATATGCCGCCCGATATTCCCGAATTTTACGCTGACGCACAGCGCATGGAATTGGTGCTGTTGAACCTGATTGGCAACGCCATAAAATTCACCCCGCCATCGGGGAAAATTCATATCACGTGCGCCATCAAAGACCAGCACCTCCAGCTTTCGGTGGCAGATACCGGCATTGGCATCCCGAAAGCCGAATATTCAAAAATATTTGACCGCTTCTATCAGATTGAAAGCTCGTTGAACCGCCATCACGAAGGTATTGGCTTGGGCTTGTCCATCGTCAAGGGCATTGTGGAGAGCAGCGGGGGGAAAGTCTGGGTTGACAGCGCGGAGGGCAAAGGCAGTACCTTCACGGTGGCATTGCCCATGTACACCACCCGCCCGAAACAG
>JAJRSQ010000105.1 GCA_024278725.1 Chloroflexota bacterium | reverse complement strand
TGATGTTCGGGCACGGCTTCAACATCCGTTTCGGGCAAATTGTCCCCCCCGATTTTGTGGATGTGAGCATGATTGCCCCCAAAGCGCCCGGTCATCGGGTGCGGGAAGTTTTCGTCGAAGGGATGGGCACGCCCTGCCTGCTGGCGGTGGAACAGGATTACACCGGCAAAGCGAAAGAAACCACGCTGGCGTATGGGTGCGCCATCGGCGGCGGGCGCGCCGGTATCATCGAAACGACCTTCGCCGAGGAAACCGAAACCGACCTTTTCGGCGAGCAAGCCATCCTCTGCGGCGGCATTTCCGCGCTGATGGAAGCCGGATTCAACACCCTGGTGGAAGCGGGTTACCAGCCGGAAATCGCCTATTTTGAAACCGTCCATGAAATGAAACTCATCGTTGACCTGATTTATCAGGGCGGGTTGAGCTATATGCGCTACAGCGTCAGCGACACCGCCGAACATGGCGATTACACCGGCGGACCCAAAATCATCACCGATGAAACCCGTGCGGCGATGAAAAAAATGTTGCAGGACATCCAGCAGGGGGCATACGCCGAAGAATGGATTGAAGAGAACGCCACCGGGCGGAAATGGTTCAACGCGCAGCGCAAAGCCGCTCGCAGCAGCCGGGTGGAGCAGGTCGGCAAACAACTGCGCGGTATGATGGAATGGCTCGGCGCGGTGGAAGTGGAATAGTTATCAGTGTTCAGCGTTCAGCAATCAGCGTTCAGCGTTCAGCACAAAAGCTGACTGCTGAGTGCTGACGGCTGATAGCTGATAGCTGAACGCTGATAACCCCCAAAGGAGGCAATCCCATTGGAAAGTGACCTTAACGATTTGAGTGACCTTTGGATAAAACTGTCGGAAAAATTGGCTATAAAAACGGTTATTGGCGATTGGTGATTGGAGATTCAAAAATCTCTAATCGCTAATCTCCAATAACCAATGCGCTACCAAAATTCGGAGAATAAAATATGGAAACAGATGCACCCGTACCTGTACAAAAAGATACCCTGATTATTTTTGATACCACCCTGCGCGACGGCGAACAAAGTCCCGGCGCAACCCTCAATATGGATGAAAAACTGGAAATCGCCCGCCAATTGTCCCGTCTCGGCGTGGATGTGTGCGAAGCCGGTTTCCCCATCGCCTCCCCCGGCGATTTTGAAGCCGTCCGCCGCATCGCGGAAGAAGTGGGTCCCCTCACCGAAGGGCGCAAATCCGGACAACCGATGACCATCGCCGGGCTGGCGCGCGCCCGCGAGCAGGACATCAAACGGGCATATGAGGCGGTGAAAGCCGCCCCGCGCCATCGCATCCACACTTTTTTGGCAACGTCCGATATTCACTTAAAACACAAATTGAAAATTGACCGCGAAGAGTGCATCGAGCAGGTGGTTGCGGCGGTATCGTATGCCAAAACCCTGTGTGACGACATCGAATTTTCGCCGGAAGATGCCGGACGCTCCGACCCCGAATTTCTGACGGTGGTGCTCGGCGAAGCCATCAAGGCGGGGGCAACCACCCTCAACATTCCCGATACCGTCGGCTATACCACCCCCGAAGAGTTCGGCTGGCTGATTGGCTATCTGATTAAAAATACCCCCGGCGCGGAAAAAGCCATCTGGTCAACCCATTGCCACAACGATTTGGGGCTGGCGACCTCGAACACGCTAGCGGGGGTGGCGAACGGTGCGCGGCAGGTGGAGGTGACCATCAACGGCATCGGCGAGCGCGCGGGCAATACCAGTTTGGAAGAAGTGGTCATGGCAATCGCCACCCGCCCGCAGCAATTCCCCGTCACCACCAATATTGACACCACCCAAATTACCCGCGCCAGCCGCATGGTCAGCGCGTATACCGGCATCCCCATCCAGCCGAACAAAGCCATTGTCGGCGCAAATGCCTTCGCGCACGAAGCGGGCATCCATCAGGATGGGATGTTGAAACATCATTCCACCTATGAAATCATGCGCCCCGAAACGGTCGGGCTGGCGGCGAGTTCGCTGGTGCTGGGCAAACATTCGGGACGACACGCCTTTAAAGTGCGGCTGGAAGAATTGGGCTACGGCGATTTGTCGCAGGAAGAATTGAATCAGGCGTTCGACCGGTTCAAACGGATTGCGGACAAAAAGAAGGTGGTCACCGACGCCGATTTGGAAGCCATCATCACCGATGAAATTTATCAGCCCCCCGAATTTTGGAAATTGCAGTATGTACACGTCACCTGCGGCGACCATACCCGTTCCACCGCTACCATCAGCCTGATTGACCCCAACGGCGCGGAACTGGAAGACGCCGCCATCGGCACGGGACCCGTGGATGCGGTCTACAAAGCCATCAACCGCATCGTCGGCGAGCCGAACACGCTGACCGAATTTGTGGTGAAGGCGGTGACGGAAGGGATTGACTCGCTGGGCGAAGTGACCATTCGCATTCAACCGCACAACGGCGGCGCATCCAGCCGCACCAACCCGCAGACCGGCGCGGAACGCACCCGCACCTTCAGCGGACATGGCGCCAGCACCGACATCGTCGTCGCCAGCGCCCGCGCCTATATGAGCGCGCTCAACAAAATGCTCGCCGCCCGCGAAGAGCAATCGGCGGTGATTGGACAAGCCAGCCGGTAATTGGTGATTGGTTATTGGAGATTTGTGGCGACGTGAGTTTTGAATCGCCAATCTCCAATAACCAATCTCATCTTTCAAACCTAAAACTGAGGACTCAAAACCAATGACCAACACCCCTCGCACACTTTTTGAAAAAATCTGGGATAACCACGTTGTGGTTCATGAAAACGGCAATCCCGCCGTGCTGTACATTGACCTCCATCTGGTGCATGAAGTGACCTCGCCGCAGGCTTTCACCGGCTTGCGGGAAAAGGGACTCACCGTGCGCCGCCCGTCGCAAACGCTGGCGACGATGGATCACGGCATTCCCACCACCCCACCCGATGTGCCCATCACCGATATGATGATTGTGAAACAGATTTCGCAGTTGGAAAAAAACTGCGCCGAATTCGGCATTCCGCTGATGGGGATGGACAGCCCGAATCGCGGCATCGTCCACGTGATTGGACCCGAACTCGGCGCGACGCAACCGGGGATGACCATTGTTTGCGGCGACAGCCACACCGCGACGCACGGCGCATTCGGCGCGCTGGCATTCGGCATCGGAACCAGCGAAATCGAACACGTGCTGGCGACGCAATCGCTGTTGCAGCAGAAACCGAAATCAATGGAAATCCGCGTGGAGGGCGCACTGCAACCCGGCGTCACGGCAAAAGACATCATTCTGGCAATTATCGCCCGCATCGGCATTGGCGGCGGCACGGGGTATGTGGTCGAATACACCGGCAGCGCCATCCGCAGTTTGAACATGGAAGAGCGGATGACCGTCTGCAATATGTCCATCGAAGGGGGGGCGCGCGCGGGGATGGTTGCCCCGGATGAAACCACCTTCGAGTTTCTGGCGAACCGTCCCCTTTCCCCGCGCGGGAAAGCGTGGGACGCGGCGGTGGCGCAGTGGCGGCAACTCCGCACCGATGACGGCGCGCAGTATGACCATACCATCACTCTCAACGCCGACGACCTGACCCCGATGATCACCTACGGCACAAACCCCGGCATGGGGATGAAAATCACCGACACCATTCCCGACCCGGCGGATGTCGCCGATGTCAGCGCGCGGCAATCGCTGCAAAAGGCGCTCGATTACATGGATTTGCAGCCCGGCAAACCGCTGCTCGGTCATCCGGTGGATGTGGTATTTCTGGGCAGTTGTACCAACTCCCGTTTACATGACTTGCGGCAGGCGGCATCCGTTTTAAAAGGAAGGAAAGTTGCCCCCGGTGTGCGGATGATGGTTGTGCCCGGCTCGCAGCAGGTGAAAATGCAGGCGGAAGCCGAAGGGCTGGACAAAATTTTCATCGAAGCGGGCGCGGAATGGCGCGAAAGCGGGTGCAGCATGTGCATCGCCATGAACGGCGACCAACTTTCGCCGGGGCAAGTTGCCGTCTCCACCAGCAACCGTAATTTTGAAGGGCGGCAGGGTTCCGGCGGACGAACCTTCCTCGCCAGCCCGCTCACCGCCGCCGCCAGCGCCATCGAAGGCGCAGTGGCGGATGTGAGGAAATATATTGCGTGAAATTTCTACACGTCCCGTCACCTGCGGTGACTCCCTCCCCTAGCAGGGGGAGGGCTGGGGAGGGGGTCAACCTTGAACCTTGAAATTGGAATTGCCGCCGCCAGCGCCATCGAAGGCGCAGTGGCGGATGCAAGGAAATATATTGCGTGAAATTTCTACCCCCACCCGTCACCTGCGGTGACTCCCTCCCCCGATATCGGGGGAGGGCTGGGGAGGGGGTTAAACCTGAAACCTTGAACCGGGAACTAAAAACTATGAACCCATTTACAACCTTCATCGGAAAAATCGTCTCCATCCCCACCGAAAACATCGACACCGACCAGATTATTCCGGCACAATTTTTGAAAGTCACCGACAAAAACGGCTTGGGGAAGAACCTGTTTTTCAACTGGCGCTACCTGCCCGACGGCTCGCCCAATCCCGATTTTGTGCTGAACCGGGCGCAAGCGCAGGGGGCGCAAATCCTTGTGGCGGGCGACAACTTCGGTTGCGGCTCCAGCCGCGAGCACGCCCCGTGGGCGCTGGCGGCATTCGGCTTCCGCGCCATCATCAGCACCGGCTTCGCCGATATTTTCCGCAACAACTCACTGAAAAACGGACTGCTCCCCATCATCGTGGATAAAGACACGCACCGCCAGTTGCAAAGTTTGGCGGAAGAAGACCCGGAGACGCGCGTCACCATCAACCTGCCCGACCAAACCATCACCCTGCCCGACGGGCGCACGGTCAATTTCCCCATCGACCCGTTCAGCAAACACTGCATGGTGAACGGCATCGACCAACTCGGCTATCTGCGCGAACACCTTTCGGCAATTGAAAAATATGAGCAATCCCACCCGCAACGGGTGAAAACAATCTGAATGACGAGTTACGAGTTGCGGTCATCATTCGCAATTCGTCATTCGTCACTTAAAAAGAGGTAATTATGACCCGAAAAATCCTGCTTTACGACACCACGCTCCGCGACGGCACACAACGTGAGGGAATTTCCTATTCCAGCGATGACAAATTGAAGATTGCGCGCAAGCTCGATGAGCTGGGCGTGCGTTACATTGAAGGGGGCTGGCCCGGCTCAAACCCCAAAGATGCGGAATTTTTCGAGCGGGCGAAATCGCTGAACCTGAAACACGCGAAAATTGCCGCCTTCGGCAGTACCCGCTACAAAAATACCACCTGTGATGCCGACGCCAACATTCAGGCGCTGGTGGCGGCGGAGACGCCCGTGGTAACGCTGGTGGGCAAAACGTGGGATTTGCACGTGCATAAAGTCCTCGAAGCCGACCCGGAAGAGAATCTGGCGATGATTCAGGAAAGTGTGGCGTATTTCAAACGCTTGGGCAAGGAAGTGATTTACGATGCCGAACACTTTTTTGACGGCTACAAAGCCAATCCCGAATACGCGCTGATGACGGTGCAGGTGGCGGCGGACGCGGGTGCGGATACCATTTGCCTGTGCGATACCAACGGTGGCACCATGCCGTGGGAAATTGTGGACATCATCAAAGCTGTGCAGGCGCGCATCAGTACCCCGCTCGGCATTCACACCCACGACGACGGCGGTTGCGCGGTGGCGAATTCGCTGGTGGCGGTGGAAGCGGGTTGCGTGCAGGTGCAGGGAACCATCAACGGCTATGGCGAACGGGTGGCGAACGCCAACCTCATCACCGTCATTCCCGATTTGCAGTTGAAGATGGGCTACGATGTGGTGGCGCCGGCGCAGCTGAAGAATCTCACCACCGTGTCGCACTATGTCGCCGAATTGGCGAATCTCCCCCCCGACGACCACCAGCCCTTTGTGGGGCGCAGCGCCTTCGCGCACAAAGGGGGCATTCACGTGGCGGCGGTACTCAAAGCGGAAGAGAGCTATCAGCACATCGACCCGGCGCTGGTGGGCAACAAAAAACGCGCCGTCGTTTCCGAACTCTCCGGCAAGGGCAATCTTCTGTTTCAGGCGCAGAAACGGGGCATCAACGTGGGCAAAGCCGAAGCCAAAGCCGTTTTGCAGCAAATTAAACAGTTGGAATATGAAGGGTTCGCTTTTGAAACCGCCAACGCCTCGGTGGACATTATGCTGATGCGCACC
>JAJRSQ010000104.1 GCA_024278725.1 Chloroflexota bacterium | reverse complement strand
ACCACGCCACCCACCAAAAGCATGGGCAAAATAATTACCAGCGTGAACGACCAGAAAAGGGTGCGTTGCAGGCTATGGCGGGTATCGAACCACGAGCGGGGGGACAGGTTCAATTTTCGTTTCATAAGCGACTCTCTTTTACTCTTCCACAATATCCGGCGTGAATGGCTGGTCGCCATTCCCGGCGGCGGGGATATCATCCGACGGGGTCAACGTCCCCGTTTGCGGTTTCATCTTCAGCCGAACTGCGCCGCCCGGCGCATTCAAGGCTTTGGTCAACTCGGTGACGGTGGTCTGCAGAATATTTTGCACGCCGGAAGCGCTGTGTATCCGCGCCACCAACTGCCGAATCACCTGCTCGCGGCGGAAGTTTTTCTCAATAGATGTCAGCAGGGTTAGGTTTTGATAGGCAATCGCCGCCTGCAGCGCCATCCCCTCCAACAGGGCGATGTCTGCCTGCGAAAAAGGTTGGGTGTTATTAATGCGGCGAATGAGCATCACGCCGATGACATGGGTCTCGGTTTGAATGGGCACGGCGGCGAGCGACTCGGGGATTTCCGGTGTGCCGGGGATTTGCAAACCATCGGCGGGGTTGTGGAACACCCGCGTCACCGGTTGGCGGGTCTGCGCCGCCGTGCCGGATACCCCTTCGCCCAGCTTCGGGCGCACGGCGAACATTTCTTCCACAAAACCGCCCACCACCGATTTCGGGATGAGTTCATCCCCTTCCAACAGGAAAATAGTGCCCTGGTCTGCCTGCGCCAATTCGGCGGCGTGCCGGATGATGGAATCGAGCAATTGTTGCAGGTCGCCGGAGGCGGTAATATCGCGGTTGATTTCCAGCAGGGAGTTAAGTTTGCGGCTGGATTCCGCCGCATTTTTGTAAAGCCGCGCGTTCAAAATCGCGTTGGCGAGCTGGTCTGCCATAATTTGCAACGAGGTAATATCTTCCTGAGAGAATGCCGCCACGGCGGTACTTTGGATGGATAATGCGCCCAGCACTTGCCCCTGACTGATGAGCGGCAACGCCATTTCCGAGCGGGTATCGGGGAGGAAGGGGTTTTCAAAACGCACCGCATCCTGCCCGATGTCCAGCGCGATGCGGGCGCGGCGGTTGACAATCGCCCAGCCAATCATCGATTCGTCGGCATTGGCGGCGAGTTTATGCCCGGCTTCAATCTGCGCCCGCCCGGCTTCCCCGCTCCCGGCGCGCAATATCGCCCACGCCTCATCTTCGTCCATCAAAAACAGCCCGACATAATACAAGCCGAACCCTTCTTTGATGAGTTCCACAGCTTGATTGATAATCTGTTTTTCATCCAGCACCCGGCTGGCAACCTCAGAAACTTTTGCGCCCGTTTCCAGTTGCCGCGCCCGTTGCCCCATCGTTTCCAGTTTGCTGTGGAAGTCAATGGCGCGGGCAACCTGTTCCGCCAACTGTTGAAAAAAGGCGATGTGCCCATCGGAAAAGGGACGGGAGCGCGTATAGCCCAGTATCAGATACCCTAACGGCGTGGCATCGGCTTGGCTTTGCAGGTAGAGTACCACCACCGCTTTCAGCTTCAGCGCGCCGAAAAATTCCCGTTCATTGAGGCTCAGCGTGGCGTCATTTTTCAGATTGTTCACAATTTTTGGGCGCTGCGTTTCGCGCAAATGCGCGATGATGGGATAATCGGCAAGGCTATAGGTGCGGTCGAGAAAATCATCCGGGTTGATGCCCACATTTTTGTGGTCAAGAGCGGTTATTTTCACGGGGACATCCTCGTTTACGGCATCCAAAATGGTTGCCAGCAAACAAACTTCCGCGCCCACGGACAGAAACATTTGGGTGATTTTTTGATACACCGCCGATGTGTGCGCCACCCGCATAATTTCCCGGTTAAACTCGAAGAGGCGTTGCGTGCGGGAAAGTTGATCCTGCAATGTTTTCAGGTTTTGCCGGTGGGCAATATTATGGGCAATATAAGGGGCGAGCAGTTGCATGAACTGCGCATCATCGGCGGCAAAAACGTCGGAGCCGGTGCGGAGCAAGACCAGCCAGCCCACAAAATTGTCATCTTTCAGCGCGACCGCCAACATGGCATGCACGGATTTTTCGGCGGCAAAGAGTGCGAAACGGGCATCCGATTGAATGTCCTCTGCCTGCATCAACGTCTCTTTTCCCGTCGCCCACAGCCACCCGGCAGTGCGCGGTGAAAGGCGTTGCCCCGCTTTGGGGAGCGCCAACGGTTCGGAAAAATATGCCGCCGCGATTTTCGCCTCACGGTCTTCGGTGACTGCGGTGGGCTGAAAAAGGATGAGCGCCGCGTAATCAACCTGTTTGAAAACGGGCGTGTCCTGCAAGGCAGACAATATTTTCCCCGGCGGTTTGGGTTTTTTCAACCGGGTTATCGCATCGAAAGCTTGCGCTTTTAAACGAGTCTCTTGCGCTGCATGCGTTTTTGCCATCGCTTCATCCTTTTTTTGTGCGGTTGTGTGCGGTGCGAGCGTCGTTGATACACGGTGTGATTTTCAGTTTGCCAACCTCAATATCCCAAATCCCACACGGGTTCATCGCGCAGAATCGCCTTAATTTGTTCGGGGAATTTATCGGGGTCAATGGGTTTGCCGATGAAGCCGTCGAAGCCTTCGCGGCGAGCGCGTTCCAGGGTTTGGACGTTGGTATCGGCGGTGACAGCCACCACTTTTGTCTGCGCGAATCTGGGTTCGGCGCGGAGGTTGCGCAAGGCTTCAAAGCCGTCTTCATGCGGCAGGTGAATGTCCATCAGAATCAAATCGAGCCGGGGCATGGTGAGCGCAAACTCCACCACCTGCCAACCCGATGCCTTCCATTCATAGGTATGCACGCCGATGAAAGCCAGCAGGCGCGCAACCAGCACCAGATTTTGCAGGTTGTCTTCCACTACCAACACGTGCGCGTCGCGCGGGTCGGTGAGTGCTCGCGGGGTTTGAATTCGTTCCACCATAAGCAGCCTTTTTTACAGATACGATGCAATCTGCCGGGGCAAAGCATCCACGTCAATGGGTTTTGATACATACCCGTTGCACCCGGCTTGCAAAGTTCGTTCCCGATCGCCCTTCATAACATTGGCGGTGATTGCCAAAATGGGGATGTCGGTCAGTTTTGCGTTATCCCGCAGGCGATGAGTCACCTCATACCCGTCAATATCGGGGAGGTTGATGTCCAGCAAAATCAGATCGGGCAGATGCTCGCCCGCCAGCGTCACCCCCTGCTCGCCATTGATGGCTTCCAGCATGCGGTATCCTTCCGCCTCTAAAATGCGCCGCACCAGCAACCGATTGTCGGGATTATCTTCGATGTATAAAATGGTTTT
>JAJRSQ010000103.1 GCA_024278725.1 Chloroflexota bacterium | reverse complement strand
GAATTGGCTGGTCAGGTCGGTGAACCCGCCCACACCGCGCGCATCCTGCGGCAGGTCGCGCCCAAATTCTTCGCCGTACCCAATGGGCAATTCCCACGGATATTGTTTCGGCGTGCCGTGGCAGTCGGCGCACTCAATTTCCACCTGTCCGAGCGTTGTCCCGAAGATGGAGCCATCGCCGTGCATTTCGATGCTGGTGTGGCAGTCCTGACACAACATGCCGCCTTCGGGGTTCTCGGGTCGGCTCTGTTTTTCATGGTGCAGGTCTTCTTTGATGAACAGGTATTTCTTGGTGTGCAGCTTGGGCTGTTTGCCGCCGTCTTCGTTCAGCGGTGTGCCATAGGGGAATTCCATTAATCCCTGATAGCTCACGCCGATGCGTTTCCCGCGGTTGTGGCAAGAGTTACAGCTTTCGGTGGGGATGCCGTTGCGAGCTTCGCGCGTGCCCTGAATGGAGTGAACCAGCACGTGACCCGGTTCATCTTTGGGGATGGTGGGGTCGTTGCCTTCATACAACCCTTCGTTGCTGTAGGGGATGTGGCATGACGAGCAGCCGGGGCCGCGCCAGTCGCCGCGTTTTTGACGCGGGGAAATCGCCACGTGACAGCGTTGGCATTGCTGTCGCTGGTAGGTGAACCCGGCGAGTTTCGGGTCGGCGGCAATTTCTTCGGGGCTGGGGTTCGGCAACATTTCCAGTGAATCGGGGAATTGATCGGGGTAGGCGGCTTTGAAGGCGTTCATGTACGCCTTGTAGGTGTCTGTGCCCCATAACGTTTCAGAGCCGGAGACATCATAGTTGCCCCATTTTACTTTGCGGTCTTGCTGCACGCCCCATGACCAAAGGTTGCCCTGAATTTTACCGGCTTCGGTATTCATGAGTGCGCGTTCCAGATTATGCGCGTATCCGGGGTGACATTGACCACAGGTTTGTTCGGAGACCCACAAGCTGCCGGGGTCGGGGTAAAAGGTATCGAAGGGGACGGTATCGGGTGCGCCGGTGTGCGCCGCATCCTTGTCCTCTGTTTCGGCGGGGTTCCCACCGTGGCAGGTGGTACATTCGCCTCTGGCATTAATCAATTGCATCATCTGGCTGTCAGGCTCACGGATTGATTCAATACCGATGTGACATGCCAGACATCCTTCTTGTTCGCCCTGCTGAAATGCAGGCGCAGGTTGATCTGCGATAGTCGGTGCATCCGCGGCAAATACCGGCGCACCTAACACAATCAACACGCCGACAGTCAGCAAAACGCAAGCTAATATGAGCAAAGTGTTTCGTTTCACTTTCCTCACCTCCTCAGTTGTATGTTGTTTAGCTTGAAATTTTGATAGAAACTGTAGCTGTGGCTTGGGGAAAAACGTTCTTGGGTGGCAGCACCTCCTTCCTCTCTCCATCGAAAGATTGAGCGCCCGCGAATGGTGGCAGCCAACTCGCAGGAACCAAAAACCTTGTGTAACAGTTTAAGTTTAACAGGTTACGGGGGAAAAACAATCATCCCACAGAATGAACGTTCGTCACCCTGTGGGATGATTTTCACGACGAGAATTAAGCGAGGTTGTTCCGAATTGCCCAAACCGCCGCCTGCGTGCGGTCAGAGACGTTTAGCTTCTCAAAAATATGGCGAATGTGCGTTTTGACGGTGGGCAAGCTGATGGTCAATCTTTCGGCGATGGCATCATTGTTCAACCCGTCGGCAACCAGTTTCAGCACCTCAATCTCCCGCTCCGACAAATTTACGTCCGTTTTGGCAGTTGACGCGGCGGCAGGGGTACTGCGCCCCTGTTGCGCCAACGCCACCTGAAGCAGGTCTCTATCCAGCAAATGCTGGTGATTGGCGGCGGCGCGGATTGCCGCCGGGATGCGCTCCGGGTCAATATCTTTGCTCAGATACCCCACCGCTCCCGCCTGCACCGCGCGGGTCAGATACCCCGGATTGCCATACGTGGTGAGCATTATCACACTGGTATTGGGGCTTTTTGCCTGAATCTGCTCCAACGCCTGAATCCCGTCCATCTCCGGCATGCGAATATCCAGCAGCATCACATCGGGTTGCAGAGATTCCGCCAGCGCGATGGCTTCCACGCCGTTCTCTGCCTCCCCCACCACTTCGATGCCCGCCTGCTCGATGACGGTGCGCAACCCTTCGCGCACAATGCCATGATCATCCGCCAAAATTACTCGAATGGCTGTCATATGTCACTCCCGTACCGCTGTTGGTTCAATTGGCAAT
Source organism: Chloroflexota bacterium (assembly GCA_024278725.1). Taxonomy (GTDB): domain Bacteria; phylum Chloroflexota; class Anaerolineae; order 4572-78; family 4572-78; genus JANTHQ01. Next base: position 1,971 of record JAJRSQ010000103.1, on the reverse strand, counting down.
TTGATGGTAACAGTTGTCCCCTGTTCCGGCAAACTTTCAATGTGGCATGTACCGCCCAGCATATGCGCCCGTTCCTCCATGCCAATCAATCCCACACAATGGTCAACCTTTGTGATGCACGCGGTATCAAACCCTTTGCCCCAATCCTGCACGGTCAATTGCAAACAACCGTTTTTGCGGGCAACATCTATCATAATTTTTGATGATTTTGAATGCTTGCGGCAATTGCTCAACGCTTCCTGAGCAATCCGAAAAGCGGTAATTTCAAGGGGAGGCGGCAAACGGGTGTCGTCCAAATGGTTCACAAATGAAATTTCAGCGTGCATATCGGCGGCGGTTTGCTGCGCCAGCTCGTTCAGCGCGGGAACCAGCCCCAAATCGTCCAACAGCGGCGGGCGCAACCCTTCAATCAGATGCCGCCCTTCGACAATTGCGGCTTTCAGGTGTTCAATGCCCCGCTGAAAGGCGGTCAGAGCATTTTGCGGGTCGGTATCTTTCAATTGCGAAAAGTTGGTGAATTGCAATCGTGCGCCAATCAAACGCTGAATCAATCCGTCATGAATATCATACGCCGCCACCCGCCGCTCTTCTTCCTGCAACCCGATGATTTCCTCCAGCAGATATTCCCGCTGGCGGCGATAGCGTTCAATCGTTTCCGCCATATCGTTGAACGATGTTGCCAATTCGCCCAGCTCGTCCGTGGATTGAATCTGCACCGGTTTTTTCAGCTTTCCCTGCGCCAAACGCTCCACCCCTTCGCGCAACTTCACAATGGGTGCGGTGAGGTTTTGCGCCAGTAGCAGCGCCATCAAAATGGCAATGATGACGGCAACCAGCAAAATTGCCGCCGCCGTGAATCGAAATTCCCACACGGAAGCGAACAAAATATTGGGGGCTTCCGAGTGAATCAGCACCCAATAGACGCTTCGGTCGGCGGGGTTGGGGAAAATGGGCGAAAAAACCAGCGCGCGGCGGGTGATGAACTCCCCGGCGGCGGGTTGCAAAACTGCCGCAACCTCCTCCGCCGAAAAATCCTGCTGCAACCGTTTGCCGGTGTTCAAATCGGTGATGCCGCCCCATTCGCGGCTCGCATCGGGATGGACAAGGTAGTATCCGTCGTTGTCAACCAGCACCACATCGCCCCGGCTGTGGTCTCTGTCTATCAACGTATCCAGAAAACGGTTCGCCAAAATATTGGTGACCACCACCCCCCGAAACGTGCCGCTGTCATCGAAAACGGGGGTGGCGTATCGCAACACCGGCTTGTACGGCACTTCGATGGAGCCGTATTCGCGGTTCAAATCCAGACGGGAGACGAAAATTTCATCGAGCGACAGGGTGGTCGCTTCCCGAAAATAGTAGCGGTCGGACTTGTCTTGCAGGTCTGCTTCGGGGATGATGAACGGCGTTTCACCGTCGGAATCGACGCGCACAAATTCCTGTCCGGTTTCCGTCAGATAGCGAATCTGGTAATAGATGCCCCGATGTCGTGAGAATGCCATGAAATCGGATGCCACTTCCGCCCGGCTCCGGTCAATCTTGGCTTGGTCGCCTGCCGCGCGGGCGGCAATCAGCGCGTTCAACGACGTGGTGTCGCTCAGAAACAGGATGTCATCTCTGGCAGTTGCCAGAAAATTGTTGATGTGCGCGGCTTGTTGCGATGTCTCGCGGCGAGCGTTGTCGAGCGCTTTTTCCTGCAAAATTCGGCTGGTAATCCAGTTGCCATACAGCGCCGTTCCCACCAAAGGGAACAGCACCACAATGATGGTCGCCAGCAGTAATTTATTTTGGATGCGGTCAAAAAATTTCATCCGATTATGGTCTCGCCTTACTTCAATATTTTGCACATTGCTTCAACCGTACTATATCACATTTCGCACGCGATTTAAAAAACAAAAAACCCGCACTATCTGCGGGCTTTTTGGGTGTGGCGACGGGTGGATTTGAACCACCGACCCAGGGTTTATGAGT
>JAJRSQ010000102.1 GCA_024278725.1 Chloroflexota bacterium | reverse complement strand
CGCGTGAATGGCGCACGGCTGCCGATGAACTGGTGTGCCCGATATGTGGACCGCTGCACCTGCAACGGGCAAAGATGGGCGATGTATTTCCGGGAGGATATTCCAACCCGCCCGCGCACCCGAACTGCCGGTGCTCGCTGGCGCCGGTGGTAGAACCGGCAGAAGCGCCGATGGGTGAGTTGGATGCATTTACGGCGCAACAAAACACCCCTATTGATGACACGTGGGATGCAAAGAAAATAGTTGCGCACTTCCAAGACCGCTATGAAGTGTATGTTGATGTATCACCCGGCAGCAGTATTAAACCGCGAGAAGCCGTGCTAATTGATAAAGTGTTGGGTATGCTGCCATCTCAATTCGTTGAAGAAAACAGATTGTTTTCTGAATTGGTATTGAGCGATACGGTTCACCCTCTGCACAAAGATGCGCTCGGGTTTCACTTTGGCAAGCGGATAACGATTTTCCCGGACGGGCGCGTTTTGTGGCTCGCCGGTGAATTCAGCAATAATGGCTCTCGATTGTCTGAAACGCTATTGCACGAAATAGGAGAATCAATCTGGAAACAGTTGCCCCGCGATACCAAAGCGGAATGGACGAAAGTAAGCAATGAGTTCGACCGGTTTGGCTTATCGCCATCTGAAAGTTTTTCGGTGTATTTCAGTAAGTGGTGGGTCAATGATTCAGATATTCCGCCCGAACTGGAAAGTCTGGGAGCGGAGCTTTGGCACTGATGTTTATATGCAGATTGAGAGGGGCTAGCAGTCGAATGCTTGCTCTGGCAAGTCCAAAATCGGTGTAGTGTTTGTAAGTGCCGGGTTTCCTGATGACGCGAACATAGAAAGAGGCGTCGCCTTCATAAACCGATGTTGCACTGCTGTATGGTTTGGCGATTGCGTCAAGTATTTTGCGGGCAGTCTCCGGCGTAGCGGCATTAACAATTAGCCGTTTATCGGAAAACGATATGGTTGCAACGGGATTATTGTCCAAATCACAAATGAGCTTACTCAAAACAAACCTCCGATGGGCGTGAGACGATTGAGAGGCTAGTTTAGCGGACAAAAGCGCGAAATGCAAGGGAAAACCTGCATTTTCTCAATGAGAATGGCTCTGACAGGCTGGAAACGGTTGCATTCATTGAATTGTGTAGGTGTGTGTGGCACAGATGACAAGAATCGAACTCGAAATCAAGGGGCTGGCAGAGCTGATGCGGAAGTTTCAGAACGCGCCCCGGGAATTGAATAAACACCTGAACAAAGCGATGGACAAATCCATCCTGTACATTCAGCAAAAACTACCACCCTACCCCGCCCCGCCGGAAAACTCGACGTACCGGCGCACGATGACGCTGGGGCGGTCTCTCACCGCGCGGCGGGGGCAGCAAACCGGCGCCATTGCCGAAGTGAAATCGCTTGCCGGTGAGGTGCGCGGCGTGGTGGGGACGGCTATCCCCTACGCCCAATATGTCATCGGCAAAGGGAGGCAGGCGCGCATTCACCGGGGGCGCTGGTGGGTATTTGAGGACGAAGTAGAAGGCGCAATTCCGGGCGTGATAAAAATCTTTGAAGCGGAAATAGACCAATTCCTGAAGGAATGATATGGCAAATGACGGGGCATTATTTATGTTTGACGACAACCAAAAATACGTCGAAGTAGAAATTTCGTGGATTAAAGACAATTTGGAACGATTAAGTGAGGCACTTGAAAAATTGGCGGCTTCAGTTATTACCGAAAAAACATTTTGGCGGATGATGGAGAAGGTTTCCGTAATTGAACAAGATTTGGCAGAGCAACGCAAGCAATTGGTGAAGATAGAATCGGAACTGAAAATAATGCGCGGGGTAGGTGTGTTCCTGGCTGGCATTCTGGGCACCCTGGTTGCCGCGTGGTTGAAAATGTTACTCGGAGTATAGGAGGTGGCAATGAGCGAAGTAAAAGCGTTGGGCGACGGGAAAATCGGCGGCTTTGGCGTGCGATATACCGACCCGAACCACAAAGATTTACAGGGCGACTACTTTGCGCCCGATACAAACCTATGGCTGGAACACTACCCCGAAGTGCCCCTGCTCTACCAGCACGGGATGGATGGCACGTTGGACACGCGGGTCATCGGCAAGGCGGTGGCGCAGCCGAAAGATGAAGGAGTGTGGTATGAAGCACAATTGAATCTGCGCGATACCTACGAAAACCTGATTTACGAATTGGCAAAAGCGGGCAAACTTGGCTATTCCAGCGGCTCGGTAAACTATCTGGTGCGGCGCGAGCCGGATGGTAAACTGGCAGAGTGGCCCGTGGTAGAAATGACCCTCACCCCGAATCCGGCGGCGGGTCCGCATTTAACCAGCGTGAGCGCAGTGCGTTCCGCATTCAAATCAATTGGGATGGAATTTCCCGGAGGTGAACAAATGGGAACTGAAGCAACCAAAGAGAAAGATACCGCCGCACAAGCGGCAACCGAAAACACGCAAGAAACCAAAACCGCGCCAGCCGTCGATATGGAGGCAGTGAAAACGCTCATCGCCGAACAGGTGAACGCCACCGTTTCCGAGGCGGTGACCAAAGCCATTGAGCCGCTGAAGAAACCACAGGCAAAAGCCGCGCCGTTCAGCGGCGGTGGAAGCAAAGACCCGGAAGATGACAAGCCGCTGGTAGCGCGGAAGGCATACAAGAGTACCTTCGGCTTGTACTTGCGTCGCAAAGCCGATGAAACCGCGCTGAAAGCGCTGGGTGAAGGCACCAACAGCGCGGGCGGCTACACCGTGCCGGAAGACTTCCGCGCCGAACTGGTGAAAAGCCTGCTCGACTTTGCCGTCATTCGCCCGCTGGCGCGCACATGGCAAACCAGTAGCGACACCTTCCGCCTGCCGACACTGGCAACCCGTCCCACGGCAGCCATCACCGCAGAAAACGCAGCATACAACGAAAGCGATCCCTCGTTTGGAACGCTGAGCTTGACCCCATACAAATACACCCTGCTCACCAGAGTGAGCGAAGAGGTGTTGACCGACAGCGCTATCAACTTGCAGGCATTGCTGGCGGAATTATTTGGGGAAGCCTTCGCCGACGCGCAAGAAGCGCACTTTGCCACCGGCACGGGTTCCGGGCAACCGCAAGGCGCAGTGACCGGTGCGGGTGTAGGCGTGACCGCCGCGTCTAATGCTGCCATCACCGCCGATGAACTGATTGACCTGTATCACTCCCTCGGCGCACGCTACCGCTCGCGGGCGGTGTTCATCGCCAACGATACAACCATCGCCGCACTGCGCAAACTGAAGGACAGTAACGGCAACTATCTGTTGCGCCGGTTGGGTGAAACACCCACCGATACCCTGTTGGGACGTCCGATTTATGCTCAAAACGATATGGCAACCATTGGCAGCACGGCAAAAACCATCCTGTTTGGAGACTTCCGTTACTACTCCATCGTCGATAATGTCTCCATCAGTATCCGGCGGCTGAACGAGCGCTTTGCCGCTACCGGGCAGGTGGGCTTCATCGCAAATATGCGCACCGATGCCAAAGTAACACTGGCAGATGCGTTCAAAGTGTTGCAACAGGCAGTGTAGTATGAAAATCAAACTCTTAACCGGGATGGTACGGGTTGAGAATGGGCGCAATGTGAGCTACCCCGCCGGCGCCACGCTGGCATTGCCGGATGCGGAGGCGGGGCGGTTCATCACGCGCGGGATGGCTGTTTCTGCTGAGACAGGACGCCCCGCCAGAAAGCCCCGCGCCCGCGCCCCCCGCAAAAAGAAAGGCTAACCGATGGCTGACTACTGCACCGTGGATGATGTCCGCGCCCTGCTGGGTGTGGTGGAAACCGCCGATGATGCCTTGCT